>JAICZB010000103.1 GCA_025933895.1 Thermoleophilia bacterium | reverse complement strand
CTCGAAGATGCGGCGCGTGCCGGTGACGGAGATCGGCTTGATCGAGATGCCTGCGTCGTTGTGGCGGAGCTGCCCGCCGCGCGCCTCGATCCACTCGATCAGCTCGCGGGCCTCGGCCGTCCCCTGCTCGTACTCGATGCCCGCGTAGAGGTCCTCTGTGTTCTCGCGGACGATGATCAGGTCGACGTCGTCGAAGCGGGTGCGCACGCCCGCATAGCTCTTGCACGGCCGCACCTGGGCGTACATGTCCAGCTCCTTGCGCAGCGCGACGTTGACCGAGCGGAAGCCGCCGCCGACGGGCGTCGTGATCGGGCCCTTGAGCGCGACACCGGCCTCGCGGACCGCGTCGAGGACGTCCGGAGGCAGCGGGTTGCCGCCGTGCTTCTCCATTACGTCCGCGCCCGCCTCGCGCTCGTCCCATTCGAGCTCGGTGCCGGTCGCCTCGAGAACGCGGCGCGTCGCCTCCGTCAGCTCGGGCCCCGTGCCGTCGCCGGGGATGAGAACGACCCTGTGCGCCACGACGCCACTCTATTTAAGGTCCTTCACATGTCGTTGCAGGAAGCCGCAGCAGAAGCCGATGCGCTCGCGCAGGCGGGCTCGGAACGGGAGCTCTCCCAGCTGCGCGCACAGTGGGACGACGAGCTCGAGTCGGCGGCGCGCAGCACCGACTTCCGCGAGCGGGCGCTCGCGTTCCGCGCGGTCGGCCTATTCCGCTGGCGGGCGAAGGAAGAGTTGCTGCGCCGTGGGCTCGACGACGGGAGCCCCGCTGCGCGCGGGTCTGCCCTCCTGTCGGTCGAGCTGCTCTCTCGCGACCATCCGAGCACCGTCAACTCGGTGCGCCCGCTTCTCCACAAGATGGCGTCTGACGAGGACGAGAACTCGGCGGTGCGCCGGCTCGCGGTCATGGCGCTGAAGAACGGCTCGGCACAGCGCGACTCGATCGTGTTGCTCGAGGGCCTCGCCGTCGACGACGGCGCTGACGGCGACCTCCGCCGGGCAGCCGGCAGCGTCGCGCAGGGCCTGAAGCGGAAAGCTCAGGAAAAGCGCTAACGCGTGGTCATTCCGAGACGAGTTCTAAGCCGAGCAGCTGGCGCAGACCCGAGCCTGGATCTCGCGACCGCAGGAGGGGCAGACACGGCGGCGCTTCCGCCGCTCGAGTGCGCTCTTCTGCAGGCCAGCGGTGATCATGAGCCAGGCAGCCGCGAGGGTGGAGACCGCGGCGATGGCGACGTGCGGATCGAGATGCATGCTTACTTCTTCCTGGTCGGTGTTGCGGATTTCTTGCGGCGCGCATGCGGGTGCGCCCGGAAATACAACTCACGCCGCCTGCGATCGGATACGTGCGTGTACAGCTCGGTCGTGGCGAGATCGGCATGTCCGAGCATTTCCTGGACCGCGCGCAGGTCGGCGCCTCCCTCGAGCAGGTGCGTCGCGAACGAGTGGCGCAGAAGATGGGGATGGATGCGCTCGGGCTCGAGCCCGGCCTTCGCGGCGAGCTTGCGCAGGACGAGAAAGACGCCGGCGCGGGTGAGCGGGCCGCCGCGAGCGTTGAGGAACAGTTCCCGGCGGTGCCGCCGGTCGAGGTAGGGGCGGCCGCGGGAGAGATAGCGGCGGAGAGCTTCCGCGGCTTCCCGTCCGATCGGGACGACCCGCTCCTTGCTCCCCTTGCCAAGGCAGCGGACGAGCCGGTTCTCGAGGTCCACTGACTGCCGGTCGAGCGCGACCGCCTCGCTCACGCGCAACCCGCCGCCGTAGAGCAGCTCGCCGAGCGCACGGTTCCGGAGGTCGAGCGGCGTCGTCCCGATCGCTGCGTCGAGCAGCCGCTCGACCTCGGCGGGGGACAGCGTGCGCGGCAGCGTCCGCCGGCGTTTCGGCAGCTCGACGCTCGCCGCCGGGTTGTCGTCGCGGGCGCCGAGGAGCACCTGGTGGCGGAAGAAGGAGCGGACGGCGGCGAGGCGGCGCGCGATCGTCGTCGACGCGAGCCCGTCGGCGCGGAGCTGCGCGACGTAGGCGGCGAGGTCGTCGGCGCTCGCATCCGCGGGCGATCGGCCGAGCCGGTCCGCCAGATGGTCGAGGTCGCGCCGGTAGGCCTCGACGGTGCGAGGAGCGAGGCGCGCGGCGGAAAGGGCGAGGAAGCCCTCGACGGCCGGATCGGGCTCCCGCTTCGTCACGCGCGCTGACTTCGTCCCGCGACGCGCGACGCCTGCTCGAATGCCCGGATGGAACGCAAGCACATCCAGATCTACGGCTTCGTCCAGGGTGTCGGATTTCGCTTCGGCGTCGAGCGGGCAGCGCGGTCGCGGGGAGTGGCCGGCTGGGTACGGAACTGTCCGGACGGTACGGTCGAAGCGGTCTTCGAGGGCGGGGTGGAGGTCGTCGATGCGCTGGTCGACTTCTGCCGCCAGGGCCCGCGCGGCGCCGACGTCGAGCGTGTCGACGTCGTGGAGGAATCACCCGAGGGACTGAGCGGCTTCCAGATCCGCTAGGAGCGAGGATGCGAGCGGTCGTACACCCGGCGCAGGTGGCGTGGGTCGACGTGGCTGTAGACCTGCGTCGTCGAGAGCGAGCTGTGACCGAGCAGCTCCTGGATCGTCCGCAGGTCGGCGCCGCCGTCGAGGAGGTGAGTGGCGAATGCGTGCCGGAGCCGGTGTGGGTGCGGGACGATCCGCCGAAGGGTGCTCGTGTCGAGCCGGCGTCCGCGGGCGGAGAGGAACAGCGCGTCGTTCGCGCCCTTGGCGAGGGAAGGTCTTGCCTCGCGCAGGTAGCGGCCGAGCCAGAGCGCCGCCTCCTCGCCGAGGGGCACGACGCGCTCCTTGCCGCCCTTGGCGCGGCGGATGTGTACGAGCTCCTGCTCGAAGTCCACGTCTCCGAGGTCGAGGCCGACGGCCTCGGCGCTCCGCAGCCCGGCGGAGTAGACGAGCTCCACGAGTGCGCGGTTTCGCACTGCGACCGGGCTGTCGCCCTCGAGGGCCTCGAGCATCTGCTCGATCTCGGCGGCTCCGGGAGCGTCGGGAAGCCGGCGGCCGCGGCGCGGCGCGAGCCGGGCGTCGGGGACGCGGTCAGGACCGAGCGCGTGCCTGAGGAAGGCGCGCACCGCGGCCAGCTTGCGGCTGATCGTGGCCGGGGCGAGCTTCTTCCCGCGGCGCGCTCCGCCGAGCCAGGCGACGTAGTCGGCGAGAGCGCGGACGTCGACCGCCGCGAGGTCCGTGCCGCGTTCCTCGAGCCAGCCGCAGAACTCCCCGACGTCGCTGCCGTACGCGCGGCGCGTGGCCTCGCCGAGCGCCGGCGAGGCGAGGAAGCGATCGGCTGCAGCGCGAGCGTCGATGCAGAACGGTTCGCCGGGCGGCGCTCCTTTCCCGTGCGCTAGCGTCATTCGTGTGATCGCGAAGCACGACGTGCTCGTCGTCGGCGCGGGCTGCGCTGGCATGCGCGCCGCGATCGAGGCTTTCGACGCAGGCGCGGACGTCGCGATGATCTCGAAGATTCACCCGACGCGCTCGCACTCAGGCGCGGCCGAGGGCGGCATCAACGCCGCACTCGGGAATGCGTCGGAGGACAACCCCGAGATCCACGCCTACGACACGGTCAAGGGCTCCGACTACCTCGGTGACCAGGACGCGATCGAGATCCTCTGCGAAGAAGCGCCCGCGGACGTCTACCAGCTCGAGAACTGGGGCGCGGTCTTCTCGCGCACCGAGGACGGCCGCATCGCGCAGCGTCCGTTCGGGGCCGCAGGCGCGCCGCGTACCGCGTATGCCGCGGACATCACGGGACACGTCCTCGTCCAGGTGCTCTGGGAGCAAGTCTGCAAGCGCGACATCCCGACCTACGAGGAGTACTTCGCCTGGCAGCTCGTCGAGAACGACGGTCGCTGCCAGGGCGTCGTCTGCTGGGACCTGCTCGAGGGCGGCCTGAAGACGATCGGAGCGAAGACCGTGATCCTCGCGACCGGCGGCGCGGGGCGGCTCTACACCGGGACGACGAACGCCTATTCCTGCACGGGCGACGGGATGTCCATGGCATTGCGGGCCGGCCTCGGGCTCAAGGACATGGAGATGATGCAGTTCCATCCGACGACGCTCGCGCCGACGGGCGTGCTCATCACCGAGGGCTGCCGTGGCGAGGGCGCCTTTCTGCTCAACAAGGACGGCGAGCGCTTTCTCAAGCGGTACGCGCCGAACACGATGGAGCTCGCGTCGCGCGACGTCATCTCACGGGCCGAGCAGATGGAGATCGACGCCGGACGCGGTGTCGACGGGAACGTCCTCCTCGATCTCCGCCACCTCGGCGCCGAACGGATCATCGAGCGGCTGCCGGGCTCGCGCGAGCTCGCGATGACGTTCCTCGGCGTCGACCCCATCTACGACCCGATTCCGGTGCGCCCTGGCGCCCACTACCACATGGGCGGCGTCGCGACCGACGTCTGGGGGCAGACCGAGCTCACGGGTCTCTATGCCGCCGGCGAGTGCGCGTGCGTCTCGGTGCACGGCGCGAACAGGCTCGGAGGAAACGCGCTCATGGAGACGATCACCTTCGGCAAGCGCGCAGGCTCGCACGCGGCGGAGTGGGCGCTCAGCCACACGACCGTCGACGTGCCGGACTCGGTCGAACGCGACGCCGAGCGGGACCTGACCGCCCTGCTCGAGCGCACCGACGGCGAGCGCCCGTGGAGCATCCGCGACGAGCTCGCCTCCTCGATGCACGAGAACTTCGGCGTCTTCCGCCGCGAGCGCCAGATGGAACAGCAGGGCAAGGTCGTCGCCGGCCTCCGCGACCGCTACCAGCGCGTCGTGGTCGAGGACAAGGGCGAGGTCTTCAACACCGACCTCACGCAGGCGATCGAGCTCGACTTCCTCCTCGACCTCGCCGAGTGCATGGTCGTCGCAGGGATCGAGCGCAAGGAGAGCCGTGGCGCGCACGCTCGGCCGGACGACTATCCCGTGCGCGACGACGAGAACTTCCTCCAGCACACGATCGTCCACCTCGTGGACGGCTCGCCCCAGCTTTCCTGGGAGCCGGTGCGGATGACGAAATGGCAACCGCAGGAGAGGAAGTACTGATGAAGGTCGCACTGAAGATCTGGCGCTACGACTCGGCGACGGGTGACCGGGCGCTCAAGGAGTACGAGATCGACGCGCCTGATTGGGCGACGCTCCTCGACTGCCTGGACATCGTCAAGGACCGTCACGACGGCTCGCTCTCCTTCCGCAAGAGCTGCCGGATGATGATCTGCGGCTCGTGCGGGATGCGGATGGACGGCGCCGCCGTGCTCGCCTGCAAGACGCGGATGTACGACATCGCGCAGGCGGGTCGCGTCCCCGTCATCTCCGCGATGGGAAACCTGCCGATCCTGAAGGACCTCGTCGTCGACATGGACCCGTTCTGGAGCAAGTTCAAGGCGATGTGGCCGTGGCTCGAGCCGGGCTACGACCGGCCGGAGGACGGGCGCGAGTACCGGATCTCGCAGCAGCGGATGAACGTGGTGCACAAGGAGTCGCTCTGCATCAACTGCGGCTGTTGCGTCTCGGAGTGCAATGCGATGGAGTCGGACCCGGAGTTCCTCGGGCCGCAGGCGCTCGCGAAGGGGATGCGCTTCGTCGGCGACCCGCGCGACGCCGCGACCGTCGAGCGCCTCGAGCGGTACAACTCCGAGCACGGCGTCTGGGACTGCACGCGCTGCTACTTCTGCAACGAGCGCTGCCCCAAGGGCGTCGACCCGCGCGACGCGATCGCCAAGCTCGGCGCAGAGTCCATCCGCCTCGGCATCGACCGTGACATGGGCGCGAAGCACGCGAAGTGGTTCGTCCGCTCCAGCGAGACGACCGGCTGGCTGCGCGAGGAAGAGCTCATCCCGAAGACGCAGGGCTACGTCTCCGCGATCAAGCAGCTCAAGTTCGGATACTCGCTCGCGAAGCACGGCAAGGTGCGTCCCGTGCCGATCCCGCACACGGCGAAGGACGTGAACGAGGCCCGGAACCTGCGCAAGCTCGTGCGCGAGCAGGACCGCGGCGGCGCGCTCGGTCACGTCCAGGGCGAGCATGCGCTGGCGAAGCTCGAGCACGGGCACGCAGGCGAGTCGCTCGAGGAGATCTATGCGCGGCCGGGAGCCGCGCCGAGACCGTGGCTACCCGAAGTGGAGGAGGAACCGTCAGCGTGAGCACAGCAGAGACACCGCTGAAGCGGGTCGCGTACTACAAGGGCTGTCTCGCATCCCTCTCGGCGAAGGAGCTCGACACGTCGACGCAGGCGCTCGCGCCGCAGGTCGGGCTCGAGCTCGTGGAGCTCGAGTCGGTCACGTGCTGCGGGGCCGGCGACATCCACGAGGCGGAGCCCGACTACTACGTCCACCTCAACGCCCGCATCCTCGCCTACGCGGAGGCCACCGGCTGCGACACGCTCATGACGGTCTGCAACGTCTGCACGCTCAACCTGCGTCAGGCGAACTTCATGCTCCAGGGCGACTCCGACCTGCTCGCGCGGGTGAACGAGAACCTCACCACGGTCGGCGTGCCTCCGTACTCGGGGAAGGTCGATGTGCGGCACTTCCTCTGGGAGATCGCCGAGGGCGAGGGCTACGAACGGCTCAAGGGGGCGGCTCACAAGGGTCTGAAGGGTCTGAAAGTCGCGCCGTTCTACGGCTGCCAGATCCTGCGGCCGTCGAAGCTCATGGGCTTCGAGGATCCGGACCGGCCGTGGTCGCTCGAGCGGATCATCGAGGCGTGCGGCGGCGAGTCGATCGACTATCCGGCGAAGATCAAGTGCTGCGGCTTCCCGATCATCGCGGCCCGTGAGGAGACGGCGCTCGGCGAGGTCATCCAGCCGATCGAGCAGGCGATGGAGGCCGGCGCCGACGTGATGGTCACGCCGTGCCCGCTCTGCCACCTCTCGCTCGACGCGTGGCAGCAGAAGCTCGAGGCGTCGACCGGGCGGGCGTTCGGGCTGCCGATCCTCCACCTCGCCCAGCTCGTCGGCGTCGCGGCCGGCCTCGAGGAAGCGGAGCTGAAGTTCAAGCGCCACATCGTCGACCCGCGGCCGGCGCTCGAGCGGCTGGAAGTCTGAAGCCGGCCGCGCTCGCCGGCGCGGCGCTCGCCGGTGCCGGTCTGGGGTGGGGCCTGCTCGAAGCCGGCTGGCTGCGCCGGCATGAGATCGAGCTCGAGCTGCCCGGGCTGCCCGCGGAGCTCGACGGCCTCCGGATCGTCCACCTCTCGGACTTCCACTTCGGCGTTCCGTCGCCCGGAGTCGGCGCGGCCTGGCAGGCGGCTGCCTGGACCCGCGAACGGCGTCCGGATCTCGTCGCGATCACCGGCGACCTGCTGACGCATCCGCGCGGCGAGCCGATGCTGCGGCAGCTGGTGCGGATCCTCCCGCGGCCGACGCTCGCCGTCCTCGGCAACCACGACATCGCGCTCAGCCGCGACCCGCAGGCGCGCGCCTCCGCCTTGCGCGAGCTGGAGCCCGCGACGCTGCTTCGCGACGACGGCCGGATGCTCGAGCTGCGCGGCCGTCGCGTCTGGATCGCCGGCGCGGATCCCCGGCTGATCGTGCGCAGCCGCGCGCGGCTCGACCCGAACCGTCTCGCGAGCGACGCCGACTTCTCGATCCTCCTCTGCCACTACCCGCGAGTGCTCGACGCGCTCGAGCCCGGCCGCTTCGACCTCGTTCTCTCCGGACACATGCACGACGGCCAGATAGCGCTGCCGTTCCCGGGCGGGAAGCTGCGCTTCGCCCACCTCCGCGCGCGCTACAACGCGGGCGTGTACCGGAATGCCGCGGCGACGATGCACGTCTCCGCGGGGCTCGGCACGACCTTCGTCCCGCTTCGCTTCGCCGCACGGCCCGAGGCGACGGAGCTGATCCTCAGAGCGGCGCTACGCTGATCCGGCTATGGCCGGCCAGGCGTCGATCTCGACCGAGATCCTCGCTCGCTACGCGGCGGACGCGGCGCGGGAAGTCGAAGGCGTGCGAGGGCTTGCGGACAGTCCGCTCCCGCGGCGCCATGCCGTGCGCGTATCCGGCGGGAACGGCGCGGTCCG
>JAICZB010000184.1 GCA_025933895.1 Thermoleophilia bacterium | reverse complement strand
GCGCACGGTGCTCGTCTCCTGCGCGAGCATCCGTAGGACGGGGATCCGCTCCGGCGCCTCGAGATGGAGCAGGAGCGTGCCCTCGAGCGCGGCGAGCGAGAGCTTGTCGATCCGCAACGCCCGCTGGAGCGGGTGCTGGCGAAGCCGTTCGACAAGCTCGGCGCTGCCGAGGACGATCCCGGCCTGCGGTCCGCCGAGCAGCTTGTCCCCCGAGAAGCAGACGAGATCGGCGCCCGCCGCGAGCGACTCGCGTGCCGTCGGCTCCGCCTCGACCGATGCGATTGCACCGGAGCCGAGGTCGTCGACGAGCGGGAGGCCGTGACGGCGCGCCACCGCGGCGACCTCGTCGAGCCGCGGCCGCTCCTCGAAGCCGACGACACGGAAGTTCGACTGGTGGACGCGGAGGAGTACGGCGGTCTCCGACCCGATCGCGCGCTCGTAGTCGGCCGCGCGGGTCCGGTTCGTAGTCCCGACCTCGACGAGCCGCGCCCCCGACCGCGTGAGCACCTCCGGGATCCGGAAGCCGTCGCCGATCTCGATCAGCTCGCCGCGCGAGACGACGACCTCCCTGCCCTCGGCGAGCGCCGCGAGCGCGAGGAGAACCGCGGCGGCGTTGTTGTTGACGACGAGCGCCGACTCGGCGCCCGTTAGCCGGCGGAGGATGGCCGCGATGTGATCCTGCCGCGAGCCGCGGGCGCCTTCGGCGAGGTCGTACTCGAGGTTCGAGTAGCCCCGCGCGACGTCGGCGACCAACGCGAGCGCCTCCTCGGCGAGCGGTGCCCGCCCGAGATTCGTGTGGACGACCACGCCGGTCGCGTTGAGGACGCGCCGCAGCCGCGGCCGCCGCGCGTCGGCGAGCTCCTCCCGCAGGCGTGCCGCGAGGTGGCCCGGATCCGCGCCCGCCCGGATCTCCTCCCGGGCCCGGTCGATCACCGCCCTGGCGGCGTCCACCGCGAGCGGATCGCCGGCCTCGCGCGCGAGCTCGTCCACCGAGGGCAGATCGCGCAGCTCCATCGGGCCCAACGCTACTGCGCGTCCGCCTTCTCCGGCGCATGCGGGCTCCCGCGGCCGTCGCCGGCCCGGTAGGCGTCGATCACCGTCTCGACCGCGATCCGCGGCTCGTCCGTCAGCGTCAGGAGCGCGAGATCCTCCGCCGAGACCATGCCGTCGGCAAGTGCGCTGCGGCGAACCCACTCGAGCAGCGGGGTCCAGTACGCCTCGCCGAGCAGCACCACGGGGAAGTGGAGGACCTTCCCGGTCTGGATCAACGTCAGGGACTCGAACAGCTCGTCGGCCGTGCCGAAGCCGCCCGGGAACACGCAGAAGCCTTCCGCGGCCTTCACGAACATCGTCTTGCGGGCATAGAAGTGATCGAAGGTCAGCCCGAGGGCGACGTACGGATTCATCCCCTGCTCGTGCGGCAGCTCGATGTTGAAGCCGACCGAGAGCCCGCCGCCCTCGCGGCAGCCGCGGTTGGCCGCCTCCATCACGCCCGGCCCGCCGCCGGTGACGACGGCCCAGCCGGCCTCGGCGAAGAGATGCGCCGTCTTGCGCGCGAGCTCGTACGGCTTCGAGCCCTCCGGCGACCGCGCCGAGCCGAAGCAGGAGACGGCGGGGCGGTCGATCCGCGCGACCGTCTCGAAGCCGCCGAGGAACTCGCGGCCGATCGAGTCCGTGTGCCGGCGCAGCTCCTCCTCCGCGTGGTGGGTCTTGAAGAGATCGCGGTCCCGCATTCGCCTAGAGCATCCCACTGTGGCGGGTCGCGAGCAGGCCGCCGACGAGCGCGGCCGCGAGCACTACGTACATCGCACCGACGAGCACCGCGCGCTCCCTCTCGGGCGCGTGCGCCTCGACCGGCACGCCGTTCTCGAACCGGATCCGGGGCCGGTGCCACGTGTCGGTGACCGCACGCCAGACGGTGCCGCCGTCGAGGAAGCCGATCGGGAGCAGGTTGAACGCGTTGAGGAGGAAGCCGAGGTTCGCGAGCACGACGAGCCATGTCGTGTTCCGCGCTTCGCCGACCGCCCACACCCCGGCCGCGCCGAGGCCGCCCACGAACGGGCCGGCGAGGGACACGAGCGCGCTCCGCCACGGCGGCAGGTTTCCGTGCTGCACCGTGACGAAGGCGCCGAGGAACGGGATGAAGGTCGGCAACGAGACGGGCAGTCCCTGCCGCCGCGCCTCGGCGACGTGCCCGAGCTCGTGCACGAGGATCAGGAGGACGAAGCCGAGCCCGAACTGCCAGCTCCCGAACCAGAACGAGTAGGCCGCGGCCGAGATGAAGAAGGCGAAGAACTTCGCGAACAGGAAGCCCCACTTCAGCGCCGCCCCGCCGATCACGATCCCCGAGCCGAGCAGTCGCTCGAGCGAGCGGCGGACGACGCCGCGCTGTGGTTGCCGTGCCTCGGTGCTCACGAGCCTCGGCCTATCCATTCCTCGCCGCCGGCGTAGACCTCCTTCTTCCAGAGCGGGATCGTCGCCTTGAGCGTCTCGATCGCCTCGCGGCAGGCGTCGAGCGCTGCCGAGCGATGCGGGGCGGAGACGGCGATGGCGACGCTCGCCTCGCCGATCTCGACGCGCCCGAGCCGGTGGTGGACGGCGACGGCGCAAAGCCCGTGCCGCTCCATCAGCTCGTCGCCGAGACGGGCGAGCATCGGCTCGGCCATCTCCTCGAACGCCTCGTACTCGAGATGCTCGACGTCGCGGCCGCGCGAGCTGCGGCGGACGGTGCCCACGAAGCTCGCGACCGCTCCGGCCTCGGGATCCTCGACCTCTCGCATTAGACCGGCGACGTCGAGCGGCCCGTCGACGAGCCGGAACGAGCCACCGCTCACCGGCGGGATCACCGCCACCTCGTCGCCGTCCGCGAGCTCGTGGCCCTGCTCGACGTACTCGCGGTTCACGGCGTAGAGGAGGCCGGGAGGCTCGTCGCCGAGGCCGAGCGCCGGCCAGACGTCCTCGACGCGAACCACGTCGTCGAGCTCGAGGCTCGAACGCCCGGCGCGTTCCCGCAGGCCGGCGAAGAGGCGGACGGTGACGCGCATTCGCGTGAGTGTGCCCGACGGCGATACTGGCTCGATGGGCATGTTCTTCCACGACCGGGGACAGGCGCCGCCGGAGCGCCCTGCCGATCCGGAGGTGCGGCGGGCGAACCTGCGCCGCATCCGCCCGCTCTTCAAGCCGTATCGGCGGCGGCTCTCGGTCCTGCTCGCTCTGATCGTGGTGAGCGCCGGCCTCGGGGTTCTGCCGGCGTTCCTCCTCCGCCGGGTCCTCGCCGCGATCTTCCGGCACGACACGGCAGCGGTCTCCTTCAACGCCGGTGGGATGATCGTCATCGCGGTCGTCTCGGGCGTCCTCACGGTCATTCAGACGCTGCTCTCGAACCAGGTCGGCCAGCGCGTCATGCACGACCTGCGAGCCGCCGTCTTCCGGCACCTGCAGCAGCTCTCGCTCGCCTTCTTCACGCGGACGCGCACGGGCGAGGTGCAATCGCGGATCTCGAACGACATCGGCGGCGTCCAGAACGTCGTCACGAACACCGCGACGAACATCGCCTCGAGCCTCACGACCGTCATGGCGACGATGGTCGCCCTGCTCATCCTGAACTGGGAGCTCGCGCTCTTCGCGTTCGGACTGATCCCGTTCTTCGCGATTCTCACGCGCCGGGTCGGGGCCGAGCGGCGGAGGATCGCCAAGACGACGCAGGAGTCGCTCGCCGACATCTCGAGCCTCGTCCAGGAGTCCCTTTCCGTCAGCGGGATCCTGCTCGGCAAGACGATGGGGCGCGGCCACGAGCTCGCCGACCGCTTCGAGAGCGAGTCGCGGCGGCTCGCCGACCTCGAGGTGCGCCAACGGATGGCCGGGCGCTGGGTGATGTCCTCGATCCAGACGAGCTTCTCCGTCATGCCGGCGGCCGTCTACTGGCTCGGCGGAACCGTGTTCAGCCACTCGATCTCGCTCCCGACGATCGTCGCCTTCACCACGCTCCAGGCGCGGCTGTTCTTCCCGGTCGGCTCGTTGCTGGGCGTCGGCCTGGACATCCAGACGTCGCTGGCGCTGTTCGACCGGATCTTCGAATACCTCGACGAGCCGGTGGACATCGCCGAGCGCGAGGACGCCGTCGAGCCGGCCGACGCCGGCGACGTCGTCTTCGACTCCGTGTGGTTCCGCTACGACAGCGATGTCTGGACGTTGCAGGACGTGAGCTTCGTCGTGCCCCATGGCACGACGACGGCACTCGTCGGCGAGACCGGCTCCGGGAAGACGACGCTCGGTTACCTCACTGCGCGGCTCTACGACGCCGATCGGGGCTCCGTTTCGATCGGCGGCGTCGACGTCCGCGACATCGGCTTCGGTACGCTCGCCGGCCTCGTCGGCGTCGTCTCCCAGGAGACGTACCTCTTCCACGCATCCGTTCGGGAGAACCTCCTGTTCGCCAGGCCCGGAGCGACGGACGAGGAGCTGTACGCCGCTGCCGAAGCAGCGCGGATCCATCACGTCATAGCCGCGCTTCCCGAGCGCTACGAGACGGTCGTCGGCGAGCGCGGCTACCGCTTCTCGGGCGGCGAGAAGCAGCGCATCGCGATCGCGCGGACGATCCTCCGTAACCCGCCGATCCTCGTCCTCGACGAGGCGACCTCCTCGCTGGACACCGAGACCGAGCGGCTCGTGCAGGAGGCGCTCGACCGGCTTTCCGAGGGGCGCACGACGATCGCGATCGCGCACCGGCTCTCGACCATCAGGGATGCGGACCAGATCGTGGTCCTCGACGAAGGCCGGGTCGTGGAGCGCGGTCGCCACGAGGAGCTGCTCGCCGCCGGCGGGCGCTACGCCGCGCTCGTCAGCCGCGACACCGAGCTCGAACCTCCCGCCCTTGTCTGAACCGTACGATCCGTCCATGGCGGCCACCGGCGACCGGCGCACCGAGTCGGGCATCGAGGTGAAGCCCGTCTACACCGCTGCCGACGCGCCGCGCGAGCTCGAGCCTCCGGGCGAGTACCCGTTCACGCGCGGGCCGTACCCGGACATGTACCGAGGGCGGCCCTGGACGATCAGGCAATACGCCGGCTTTGCCTCGGCGGAGGAGTCGAACGCCCGCTACCGCTATCTCCTCGACCGCGGCCAGACCGGCCTCTCGATCGCCTTCGACCTGCCCACGCAGCTCGGCTACGACTCCGACGATCCGCGCGCGCTCGGCGAGGTCGGCCGCACCGGCGTCGCGATCGACTCGATCGCCGACATGGAGATCCTGCTCGCCGGGATCCCGCTCGGCGAGGTCTCGACCTCGATGACGATCAACGCGCCCGCGTCGCTCCTGCTCCTTCTCTACGAGCTCGTCGCCGAGGAGAACGGTGCCCCGCCCGACGCGCTTCGCGGCACCGTGCAGAACGACATCCTCAAGGAGTACATCGCGCGCGGGAACTACATCTTCCCGCCGCG
>JAICZB010000025.1 GCA_025933895.1 Thermoleophilia bacterium | reverse complement strand
GGGACTTGCGGAAGGGCTCGCGCCGGACGCGCCGCGCTTTCTCCGCCTGCTGCTCGAGCGGCGCAACGGCGAGGTCGGCGAACGCTTCCAGGGCTTCCTGCGAGACGCGAGGCTGAGCTCGCACACCTGGATCTGGGCGACGGCGTGAAGGCCGTCTGCTTCATTCCAGCCCGGATGGGCGCGTCTCGCTTTCCGGGCAAGGTGCTGACGCCGATCGCCGGGCGGCCGATGCTCGAGCATTGCCACCGTGGCGCGGCGGAGAGCGACCTCCTGGACGAGATCGTCATCGCGACCTGCGACACCGAGATCGAGACGTGGGCGCAAGGTGCAGGCATCGCCTGCGTGCTGACCTCGCCGGCGCACGAGCGGGCGACCGACCGTGTGGCCGAGGCGGCAGCACGGTCGGACGCGGACGTCGTCGTCCTCGTCCAGGGCGACGAGCCGCTCGTGACGGCGGATATGGTCGACGCCGCGCTCGGGCCTGTGCTCGCCGGAGAGGCGGCGTGCACGAACCTGATCAAGCGCATCGACGACGAGGACGACTTCCGGAGCCCCAACACCGTCAAGGTTCTGTTCGACCTGCGGCAGCGGGCGCTGGCCTTCTCGCGCAGCCTCGTCCCGAATCCCGACCGGCTCGGCTTCGAGGGGATTGCGGCGTACAAGCAGGTGGCCGTCTTCGGCTTCACGCGAGAGAGACTGCTCGAGTTCTCGACGCTCCCGCCGACGCCGCTCGAGATCGCGGAGTCCGTCGACATGCTCCGCTACCTCGAGCACGGACGGGCGATCCAGTTCGTCGAGACGGAGCGGATGACGCACGGCGTCGACGTCCCGGAGGACGTCGAGATCGTCGAGCGGATCCTCGCAAGTCGAGCCCCCGCCGAGAGCTGAGATGGCCTGGCACGAGATCCGGGGCCTCCGATACCTCCGCGCTCGGGCGATCGAAGGAGCCGGCTACCTGCGACGCCGGCGCGACGGGACCGATCGCACGAACGAGAGGCTCCGTGCGTTGGCCGAGAAGGCGCTCGACGGACGTCCACTCGCGGTCGTCGACGTCGGCGCGCTCTGGGGCCTGCTCCCCGAGCTGCAGCCCATCCAGAGCTTCGTCTCGGCGGTGGGCTTCGACCCGGACGCGGAGGAGTGCGAACGGTTGAACGCCACCGCACGCGAGCGTGGGCTGAGGCAGCGCTTTCTCCCTTTCGCCGTCACCGGCGCCGACGAGCCACGGACGTTCCATCTGATGCGGAAGGAGGCGACGAGCTCGCTGCTCGAGCCGAACCGCGTCTTCTTCGACCGCTTCCCGGACGCCGAGAGGGTGGACGTCGTGGATCGCTTCGAGCTCGAGACCCGCGCGTTCGGGCCGCTGCTCGCCGCCGAGGGGATCGAGGTCGAGTTCCTCAAGCTCGATGCGCATGGCCTCGAGGCCGAGATCCTCGACTCGCTCGACGAGTCGCAACTGCGCGGGATCCTGGCTGTCCACGTGGAGGTGCTGTTCGCACCGCTCTACCGCGGACAGGCGGACTTCCCCGAGGTCGACGGCCGCCTCAGGGCCGCGGACTTCGAGCTCTACGAGCTGAAGCGGTACTCGTGGCGGCGACGGACGTTCGACTCCGCGCAGCACCGCACGCGCGGTCAGATCGCGTTCGCCGACGCCCTCTACCTCCGCGGCACCGAGGAGCTGTCTCCGGATCGACGCCGGCGGCTCGCGGTCGTAGCGGCGCTGTTTCGGCACTTCGACCTCGCCCACGAGCTGGTTGCAGACGAGGCGGCGCTGGCGGAGGCGGTCACCACGCTCGCATCGGCGCACGGCGGCAGCGGGCCCTGGGCCAGCGATGCCGACGATTGGCTCTGAGGTGGACCGCACCGGAGACAGGGACACCATCTGCTACCACTGTGCGCCGTGATCGAGGCGCCTTCCGATAGGCCGTCCGCAGCGTCGCAAGCGCAGTTACAGCCCACTCTGAGCACCGCGGAGGACGCCCCGCTGACGATCATCCGCCCGGTTCGCGGCTGGCGCTCGCTGGGCCTCCGCGACCTCTGGCCCTACCGCGAGCTGTTCTACTTCCTGACCTTGCGCGACCTGAAGGTGCGCTACAGGCAGACGGTCATCGGTGTCGCCTGGGCCGTGCTCAAGCCCTTTATCCAGATGGTCGTCTTCACGGTCTTCTTCGGCAAGCTCGCCGGCCTCTCGTCCGACGGCGCGCCGTTCGCCGTCTTCAGCTTCGCAGCCCTGATCCCCTGGAATCTCTTCCAAAGCGCCCTCAGTCAAGCGAGCATGAGCCTGACCACCAACCAGGCGCTCATCACCAAGGTCTACTTCCCGCGGCTCATCATCCCGATCGCGTCGACGCTCTCGAACGTCGTCGACTTCCTCATCTCGTGCGCCGTGATGGCGGGCCTGATGGCCTACTACCACGTCGTCCCGACCGTCTGGATCGCCGTCCTGCCGCTGCTCTTCCTCCTCACGATGGCAACCGCCCTCGCGGCGGGACTGTGGCTGGCCGCCCTCAACGCGCGCTATCGCGACATCCAGTACGTCTCTGCCTTCCTGGTGCAGTCGTGGTTCTTCCTCACTCCCGTCGTCTACTCGGCCGGGATCCTGCCCGCCCGGTTCACGTTCATCTACGGGCTCAACCCGATGGTCGGAGTCGTGCAGGGATTCCGCTCGGCGCTCATCGGCAGCGCGACCCACGGCCACACGGCGCATGTGGCTGCCCTGCATGTGGGACCGCTCCTGATCCTCTCGGTCGGAATCGTCCTCGCCATGCTGGCCGGCGGCCTCGCCTACTTCCGCCGCACGGAAACGATCTTCGCGGACGTCGTATGAGCGACGTTGCGATCCGCGTGGACGGCATCGGCAAGGAATACCGGCTCGGCCAGATCCAGACCTCCGCCACGCTGCGCGACGCGATCGCCGGCGCGTTCTCGAGCGCAGCGCACGCGCTCAGGTCCGGTGGCAACGGGGGCGGATCGGCTCAGCCGCGGCGCCGGGAGAAGATCTGGGCGCTCCGCGACGTCAGCTTCGACGTCGCCCGCGGAGAGGTGGTCGGGATCGTCGGCCGCAACGGCGCCGGCAAGACGACCATGCTCAAGATCCTGTCCCGGATCACCGCCCCCACCGAGGGCGAGGTGACGATGAAGGGGCGGGTCGGGTCGCTGCTCGAGGTAGGCACGGGCTTCAATGCCGAGCTGAGCGGACGCGAGAACATCTTCCTCAACGGAGCGATCCTCGGCATGAAGCGAGCCGAGATCCAGCGCAAGTTCGACGAGATCGTCGAGTTCTCCGGGGTCGGGCGCTTCCTCGACACGCCGGTCAAGCGCTACTCCACCGGGATGGGCGTGCGGCTCGCGTTCAGCGTCGCCGCGCATCTCGAGACCGAGATCATCCTCGTCGACGAGGTGCTCTCGGTCGGCGACGTGGAGTTCCAGCGCAAGTGCCTCGGAAAGATGGAGGACGTGACGAGCGAGGGGCGCACCGTCCTCTTCGTCAGCCACAACCTGACGGCCGTGCGGCGGCTCTGCACCCGGGCGGTCCTGCTCAAAGCGGGCCAGGTCGAAGAGGACGGGCCGACCGAGGCGGTGCTCGCCACCTACCTCGCGGACGAGATCGGCGCCGACTCCGCCGTGGCGGAGGGCGCAGCCCTCGACGAACGCACGCGGCAGACGCTCTGGCACCCGACACGCGCGTTCCACGCGAAGCGGATCGCCCTCGTCGACGACCAGGGCATGCCTCGCACACGGTTCCGCTCGGACGAGCCTTTCGAGCTGGTCCTCGACTACGAGGTCGAAGAGCCGGTCAGCGAGCTCAAGATCGTCGTCGAGATCGTGGACGAGTACGGCTACACGATCCTGCGTACCGAGGCCGAGGACTGCTCCGGCTCCGGCCTTGCTCACGTGTCGGAGCCCGGCGTCTATCGCAGCCGCTGCTGCCTACCGGCCAATCTCTTCGGCGAACGCCGCTTCTACGTCAACGTCCATCTCATTGCCGGCTACGTCCAGCATGTCGACATCGAACGGCCGCTCTACTTCGACATCGACTTCCAGGGATACAACGGCAATCTGAACCAGCACGCGAAGGCCGGCTTCATCCGGTTGCCGCTGGAGTGGACCGTGGAGCGGGCCGCAGCCGGTTACGCGCCTGAGCGGTGACGTAGCTCGAAGAGACGGAACTCGGTGAAGGTGCTCGCGAGGATCCCACGGTCGTTGCTCCGCCGCCCTCGCATCCGGTAGCGCTCCAGCGGAGACCGCACCCGGCCCAGCAGCCGGCAGACGTCGTCCCAGACGACCTCGAGCGGGGTGTGCGTCGTGAGAGCGATGAAGTCCTCTCGGTCGAGCTCGAAGCAGTGCTCGGTGCCTCGAGGCGCGGACACGTCGTGCGGCAAGACGTGGGTGCGGCGCACACCCGGAATGGAGACGAAGACGCGGCGGCGCGCAACCCGCGCCAGCTCGACCAGAAGGGCGTACGGGTCTTCCACGTGCTCGAGGGTCTGGAAGCAGAGCACGTGGTCGAAGCTCGAGTCCTCGAATGGGAGCGATTCCCCCTTCGACAGCACGGCCTCGACCCCGTTCGAGCGGATGTGGTCGATCGCGCCCGGCAGTGCGTTGACGGCCGTGCCGGACTTGCCGAGGGCGCGGAGCATCAGACCGTCGCTGTCGCCCACGTCGAGCACGGTCGACTCCGCCAGCGCCGTGCCGATGCGCGCGCGGAGCCGTTCGACGCGCCACGCGTGGAAGTAGCGGACACCGAGCCGCAGATGATCGGCGACGAGTGGTTTCTCTTCGCCGCCGTAGTGGACGAGGGCCTCCTCGTCCGTCAGGGCCGCCAGATACGGCGCGACGGCCGTATCCTCGACCAGGCGTCGACGGATGAGCTCCTCGACGAGCTGATTCGGATCACCGTTGAGGAGCCGCTTGATCTCGCCGGCGAAGAGCCGCTTGACCGGTCGCAAGACGCGTCGGGCGAGCTTCACGGTCGCGAGTGTATGGCGTGACCGTCGGCTACCGTTTGGCCCCGTGACTCTCGACGGCCTCAACGTCCTCGTCACCGGCGGAACGGGCACGTTCGGCCACGCCTTCGTCGCCGCCGTGCTGGCCGAGCACGATCCCCGGCGCCTCATCGTCTTCAGCCGCGACGAGCTGAAGCAGCACGACATGCGTCAGCTTCACCCCGATGTCGGCGACTCGCCGATGCGCTACTTCATCGGCGACGTTCGCGACCGCGACCGCCTCGAGCGCGCGTTCCAGGGAGTCGACCTGGTCGTGCACGCGGCCGCGCTGAAGCAGGTTCCCGTCTGCGAGTACAACCCGTTCGAAGCGGTCCAGACGAACGTGAACGGCACGAAGAACGTGATCGACGCAGCGATCGACCAGCAGGTGGGGCGGGTGCTGCAGATCAGCACCGACAAGGCCGTCAATCCGGTCAACCTCTACGGCGCCACGAAGCTCTGCGCCGAGAAGATCGTCGTGCAGGGCAACGCGTACGCGGCGGAGTCGGGAACGAAGCTGAGCGCGTCGCGCTATGGGAACGTGATCGGCAGCCGGGGCAGCGTGGTGCCGCTGTTCCAGGAGCAGGCGAAGAACGGCCAGTTGACCATCACCGACCCTCGCATGACCCGCTTCTGGATCACCATCGAGCAGGGCGTCCGGTTCGTGCTCCGCTGCATCGAGCTGATGCGCGGCGGCGAGATCTTCGTGCCCAAGGTGCCGAGCATGAAGCTCCTCGACCTTGCCGCATCGCTCGCTCCGGGCTGCGAGACGAAGGTCGTGGGCATCCGCCCGGGCGAGAAGCTGCACGAGGTCCTCGTCTCGGAGGACGAGGCACGCCATGCCTTCGAGCTGGAGGACATGTACGTGATCGAGCCCGCTGCCCATCCCTGGTACGAGGACGACCCGTGGGCGGGAGCGAAGCGCGTCGCGGAGGGCTTCCGCCTGTCGAGCGACGCGAACGACACGTGGCTGACCTCCGACGACCTGATGAGACTCGTCGGGTGATCGTCCGGCGAGAGGAGGACACCCGACTCGCCGTGGAGGGTGGCACTCCCGTGCGTGAGAAGCTCCTCCCCTACGGCCGTCAGACCATCGACGAGGACGACGTTGCCGCCGTCGTAGAGGTGCTGCGCTCCGACTGGCTCACGACCGGTCCCAAGGTGGGCGAGTTCGAGGAGGCGTTCGCCCAGCGGGTGGGGGCGCCGCACGCGGTCGCGTTCAGCTCCGGGACGGCGGCGCTGCACGGTGCCATCTTCGCGGCGGACGTCGGCCCCGGGGACGAAGTCGTCACGAGCCCGCTTACGTTCTGCTCGACCGCGAACACCGTGCTCTTCCAGGGCGGAACTCCCGTCTTCGCCGACATCTCGCAGGACACGATGTGTCTCGAACCCCGGCTCGCCGAACGAGCTCTCACTCGCCATAGTCGCGCCCTCTTGCCAGTGGACTACGCAGGGCATGCGGCCGACCTGGGAGCGTTCCGGGAGCTAGCCGATCGGCGCGGGCTGATCTTGATCGAGGACGCCTGCCACTCCCTCGGCGCCAGCTTCGAAGACGGTCCCGTCGGATCGATCGCCGACCTCACCGTCTTCAGCTTCCACCCGGTCAAGCACATCACCACCGGAGAAGGGGGCATGGTCACGACCGGGGATCCGGAGCTCGCCCGGCGAATGCGGATGTTCCGAAGCCACGGAATCGACAGCGACCCGCGACAGCGCCAGCGAACAGGCCGGTGGCACTACGAGATGACCGAGCTCGGCTTGAACTACCGCCTGCCCGATCTCATGTGCGCGCTCGGCCTCTCACAGCTGCGGAAGCTCGGCGCGAACATCGCTCGCCGTCGCGAGATCGCGGCTGCGTACGGCGAGCGCCTCGCCGACATCCCTGAGCTTCGACTGCCCGGCGTTCGGCCCGGCGTCGATCCGGCCTGGCACCTCTACGCTGTTCGAGTCGATGGGATCGAGCGCGAGACCGTGTTTCGTGCGCTGCGAGCCGAAGGAATCGGCGTGAACGTCCACTACGTTCCCGTGCACCTACATCCGTACTACCGCCGGCGATTCGGCTACGCGGGAGGCGAGTTTCCCGTGGCGGAAGCCGCGTACGGAAGCCTGATCAGCCTGCCGATGTTCCACGGTATGACCGATGACGACGTCGACGACGTCGTCCAGGCGGTCCGGAAAGTGGTGAAGCGCTACACCGGGCGAGCCGCATGACGCGCTACATCCGCTACTGCACACGCTGCGTGATGCCCGAGACGAAGCCCGACCTGCACATCGATGCCGAGGGCGTCTGCAACGGCTGCCGTGCCTACGAGCAACGGGGCGTCGTCGACTGGGACGCGCGGCGTGCCGAGCTGATCGCGCTCCTGGAGGAGTACCGGTCGCCCGACGGCAGCAAGTACGACTGCGTCATCCCTGTCAGCGGTGGCAAGGACTCGCACTACCAGGTGATCCGTGTACTCGAGCTCGGAATGAACCCGCTCTGCGTGACGGCGACCACCGACAAGCTGTCGGACGTCGGCCGTCGCAACATCGAGAACCTCAAGAGGCTCGGCGTCGACTACGTCGAGGTGACGACGAATCCGCGCGTGCGCCGGAAGATCAACCGCCTGGCACTCACGCAGGTCGGGGACATCTCGTGGCCGGAGCACGTGACGATCTTCACCGTGCCGGTGAGGATCGCCGTCCAGTTCGGAATTCCCCTCATCATCTGGGGCGAGAACTCGCAGAACGAGTACGGCGGACCCGCCGCGGCCGCGCAGAGCAAGCATCTGACGCGACGCTGGCTGGAGGAGTTCGGCGGACTGCTGGGCCTGCGCGTGAGCGACCTCGTCGGCCAGGGGGCGATCGAGCCCAGGCACCTGATCCAGTACACCTATCCGTCGGACGAGGAGCTGTCCCGCGCCGGCGTCACGGGCCTCTTCCTCGGATATTTCCTGCCGTGGGACAGCTACCAAAACGCGCTGTACGCGCAGGCCCACGGCTTCGAGACGTACGGCCGCACCCTCGAGGGCTCGATCGTCGACTACGAGAACCTCGACAACATCCAGATGCGAGTCCACGACTACTTCAAGTTCCTCAAGTACGGGTTCGGACGAGCTACCGACCACGCCTGTCTCCATCTCCGCCGCGGCCGTCTCTCTCGTACGGACGCCTTGACGCTCGTTCGCATGCACGACGGCAAGTTCCCTTGGGTTTACCTCGGCGAGCCGCTCGAGGAGACGCTGGCGGACATCGAGATGTCCGTCGACGAGTTCGTTCGAATCTGCGACCGCTTCACGAACCGGAAGCTGTTCGTCTGCGACGCGCGTGGGGACCTGGTCAAGGACGCCGACGGAAGCCTGACGAAGATCAACTACGACAATGTGCCCGACGACGCTCCGGCCGAGCCGGCGCGTTCCCCTGTCGAAGCCGCTGGCTGAGCCGGTGACCCGGGTCGCAATCGTCGACTACGGAATGGGCAACCTCGACTCGGTCGCCAGGGCGACCGAGGAGTGTGGCGGCTCACCGGTCGTCACGGCGTCGGAGAAGGAGATCGCCCGCGCTCCAGCCGTGATCCTGCCCGGGGTAGGCGCGTTCGCAAAGGGAATGGAGCGCATTCGCGAACGGGATCTGGACGAGATCCTCGACACGCAGGTCAGGCGGCGCGGCGTGCCGTTGCTCGGGCTCTGCCTCGGGATGCACTTGCTCGCGACACGCGGCGACGAGGGAGGAGAGACCTCGGGCCTGGGCTGGATCGAGGGTGAAGTGCGCCGGCTTCCGTCCGAAGACGGTTTGCGGGTACCGCATGTCGGCTGGAACGAAGTGCATCACCAGCGCGCATCTCCGCTGCTCGCCGGAGCCGAGAGCGGCCGGGACTTCTACTTCGTGCACAGCTACCACCTCGTCTGCGCCGAGCCGACGCACGTCGTCGCGACGACGCCGTACGGCACGAGCTTCACCTCCATCGTCCAGGCGGAGAACGTCTACGGCGTGCAGTTCCACCCGGAGAAGAGCCAGCGGGCCGGCTTTCAGCTGCTGCGCAACTTCCTCGCAATCGCCGGACGCGCGTCCGCCTGACCGGAGGCAACGCGGTGCTCAAGACACGGGTGATGCCGACACTCCTCTTCAAGGATCTCGGCCTGGTCAAGGGGGTCCGCTTCGACAGCTGGCGACCTGTCGGGAGCGTGATGCAGTCCGTGAAGGTCTACAACATGCGCGAGGTCGACGAGCTCGTGTTCCTCGACATCACGGCGACCCTGGAAGGACGCGAGCCCGACTTCGAGCTCGTGGACGACATCGCAGACGAATGTTTCATGCCGCTGACGGTGGGAGGCGGGATTCGGAGCCTGGAGGACGTGCGCCGCCTGCTCGCCGTCGGCGCGGACAAGATCGCGTTGAACACGAGCGCGGTTCGGCCTCCCGACCTCGTCGAGCAAACCGCAGCGACATTCGGCGCCCAGTGCGTCGTCGCTTCCATCGACGCGACGCGGCGCGACGCCGGCACGTACGAGGTGCTCGTCGCGAGCGGCACCGAGCGGACCGGCCTCGACCCGGTCGAGCATGCGATCGATCTCGAGGCACGCGGCGCAGGCGAGATTCTCATCACCTCGGTCGACCGCGACGGCACGATGGAGGGCTACGACCTCGATCTGATCGGCGCCGTGGCCGCCGGCGTGAACGTACCCGTAATCGCCTCGGGCGGCGCCGGGACGTACGAGCACATGGCCGAGGCGATCTCGGCCGGCGCCGCAGCAGTGGCGGCTGCGAGCATCTTCCATTTCACCGAGCAGACGCCTCTCGAGGCGAAGCGCTATCTGCGCGAGCGAGGCGTGCCGGTTCGCATCTGAAGGTGGACGAGTGACCGGCCCTACCGCTCGCATCGTCGTGCTCGTGCAGGCCAGGATGGGCTCGACCCGCCTGCCCGGCAAGGTGCTGGCCGACATTTGTGGGCGCACGATGCTCGAACGGGTGGTCATGCGCGCAGGTCGGGCTTTGCGACCGAACGAGGTCGTCGTCGCGACCACCGGCAGGACGGAGGACAACGCAGTGGCGGACGAGGCTGCCCGGCTCGGACTGCAAGCGTTTCGCGGCGACGCGGAAGACGTTCTCGACCGGTTCGCGCGAGCGGCAGAAGAGCTGTCCGCCGACGTCGTCGTACGCGTCACGGCTGACTGTCCGTTCCTCGATCCGGACGTCCTCGACGACGTCGTGAGCGCGCTGGCGAGCTCTTCTCCGCCCGCCGACCTGGCCTCGAACGTCATCGAACGCACCTACCCGCGCGGCCTCGACGTCGAGGCTGTGGTCGTCTCGGCACTGAAGGCCGCCGATCGCGAGGCACGACGTCCCCACCAGCGAAGCCATGTCACCCCGTACCTCTACGAGCACCCGGAGCGCTTCCGCCTCGTGTCGGTCCGCGGAGACGAGGACCTCTCCAGCGAGCGCTGGACCGTGGACACATCCGAGGACCTACGCTTCGCGCGCGAAGTGTGCAGCATGCTCCCACGCCCCGACCACGCAACCCGGAGAGACGTGCTCGCAGTGCTCGAGAGCGCGCCACAGCTCCGTGCGATCAACGCCGGGGTCCGTCAGAAGACGACACTGGAGACCTGATCGATGAGGCGGCGGGTCGTCGTGCTCCGCTCGGATGCCGGCCCGGCGGTCGGCCTCGGCCACCTTCAACGAACGTTGGGACTAGGTGTCGCACTCCGCGAGAGGGGCTGCTCATGCGTCGTGCGAGCTCCGGAAACGGGCGACGTGCGCCGGCGGGTTGAATCGCTCGGACTGCGATTCGACGCCGCCACGGCACCATGGACAGGCGAGGAAGCGCTCGCGCTCGACCGGCTCGCTCCCGATGCCCTCGTCGTCGACTCCTACGAGGCGCTCGAGGACGATCTCTCCTTGCTACAGCGGGAAGGGCGACCGCTCGTCCTCATCGACGATCTCGCCAGGTTCCCGCTCCCGGGCGACCTGGTCGTCAACGGGTCTGTCCGCGCTGCCGATCTTCCCTACGGCCGGCTGGCGCCGGCGGCGCGGTCGCTGCTCGGGATCGAGTATCTGCTTCTCCACCCGGAGTTGTGGGACGTTACGGCCCGAACGCCGGCCGAGCAGGTGGAGAACGTGCTCGTGACGTGTGGCGGGAGCGCAGCATCGGTCGGGCCGCTGCAGAGGCTTCTCCGTGCGATCGAGGGAGCGTCGTCGGCCTTCCAGCTCGCGATCGCCGCGCCCGCCGGAGTCGCAGCCGCGCTGGCGCCGTTCCTTCGAACCTCGAGACGGAAGGTGACCGTGATCTCCCCGCAGAGCACGGTGCGCGAAGCCGCGATCACCGCCGACCTGGCCGTTGCGTCGGCCGGTGGCACGAGCCGCGAGCTGCTCCGGCTCGGGGTACCGACGCTCGCCCTCGTCACGGCGGAGAACCAGCGGGCCGGCGCCGTCGGACTGAGCAGGCTCGGAGTGATCGAGCTGTTCGAGAGCATCGACGAGGCCGAGGCCGGGCTGGGCCGGGCCCTCGACGCGCTCGCCGCCTCGTACGAGGAGCGTCGACGGCTGGCCGAGTCGGGGCCACGGCTGATCGACGGGCAGGGCTGTCGCCGGGTCGCCGGCGTAGTGCTGGAGCTGCTCGGATGACCCGGCTCGTCCTGCTGGAGCACGTGCCGGGGCCGCTCCGGCTCGAGCCGGACGACACCGTGGTGGCGATGACGCCCGAGGCGTGCTACGAGCTCGACCGAAGAGAACTGCCCTACAAGCTGACGACGGACTTCGGCGTCGACGGCAAGCTGGTCGCGCTCGAGCCGCGTCACTGGCGAGAGCAGCTTGCGTGGCTCGAGTCGCTCGACAGGCTCCTCGTCTCGCTGGTGCCGGAAACCGGACGCTGGCGTCCCGGGGCGGCAACCCTGTACGGCTTCGACCTGAAGACGCTCATGGACCCGGTACGGGTCCGGGCGCTCGAGGTCGACTCGATGCTCGACTCCTACGATCGGGTGCTCCTCCACCGCAGGCCCGTGGGGGGTCTCCTGCTCCGGCGGCCGAGCCTGACGTCGATCGTGCTACCGCTCGTTGCCCGCGCACGGGGCGTCGACTTCGAAGAGCGAGTAGACGCGCAGGCGCCCGCGCTCTCGCTGCCGGAGTCCGCGAGCGGCCCGGGGCCCAAGGCCCGTCACCTTGGACGGTTTGGCGGCTTGCTCCGGCGCTCCCGGGCCTCACTGCGCCGCATCCGGCCGGCGCGGAGCCGCCCGAGGGCGGGGCGACTGACGCTGCTCTTCGCGGACTTCGGCTACGACCTGACGTTCCTCTTGCCGCGAGCGCGCGAGCAGGGGCACCGGTGCCTGCGCGTCGTCGGCGACACCGTCGTCGAGGAAGGCTCGAGCCGCAGCGAAATCGCCGCTCTTCCCACGGAAGGGGCCGAAGACACCGGCTGGGCCGGAGCAGCCACGACCGTCGACTCCCCCGACCACCCACTCTGGGACTGGCCGAACGAGTGGCTCGTCGGAGTCCCCCTCGCCGACCTCATCCGTCCGCGCGTCCGCCACTGGCTCGAGCACGTGATGCCGCGAGCCGCAGCCCGGGCCGCCGCTTTCGAGAGCCTGCTCGAGCGCGAAGAGGTCGACTTCGTGCTCGGAGCGAACATCGTCGATCCGGACGTCCCCGCTGCGGCCGCGGTGACCGCTCATCCGGCCCAGAGCATCCTCATCGACCACGGGCACGACGCGCTCGCGCAGGAGCTCTTCGACCTGATCATGCTCCGCCCGGTCGATCACGACTTCTCCCCCACGAGCGAGTTCGCCGCCTACCTCGAGTCTCGCCGCCCGCTCTACGATCATCCGACCGCGGAAGTGCACGTGGGCTCGTACCAGTGGCGGGAGAGCGCCTCCCTGTCCCGCTCGGGTCGCCCACCTCGGCAGCTGCCGCAAGGGAAGCCGGTCGTCGTGTACGCACTGACCGCGACGGCCGGCAGCGCCCGCTACCTCAATAGCGCCTTCTACACGGACGCCTGGTACTACCGTCTCTGCCGGAAGATCGTCGACGTGCTCGCACGGCATCCGGAGATCTTCTCCGTGGTGAAGCTCTTCCCGGGGGACGGGCACCTGCGCAACCCGATCGATCTCTACGTCGAGGACCTCGGTCTCGACCACGTCGTTTCGTCGCGGGAGCCGCTGCGAGCCTGGATTCCGTGGGCCGACCGCATCGTCTTCGACCTGCCTTCGACCGGACTGTACGAGGCGGCGACGGCAGGGATTCCCTACCTCGCGCTGCTGTACGCACACCATCGGCACCGCGCGGCGGCAGTCGAACGGCTCGGACCCGCTGCGGTCGTCTTCACGGAGCCCGACGAGGCGGCACGCGCCGTCGACGCCTTCGTCTCCGCCCCCACGGTCACGGCGCCCCGGCTCCATCCCGAAGGCGAGGAGATCCTCACCACGCTGGAGCGGCTCGCGCGCCGTTGAGGGCTAAGGTTGCTCCGATGGCAGGCCGGGATCCGCGGGCCACGCTTCTCGACCGGATCGAGGCCGGCGGGCCGTGCTACGTCATCGCCGAGGCGGGAAGCAACCACAACGGCGATCTCGAGCTCGCCCTCGAGCTGATACGAGTCGCAGGCGACGCAGGCGCCGACGCGGTCAAGTTCCAGCTCTTCCGGGCCGCGAAGCTCTACCCTCGGGCCGCCGGCTCGGCCGACTATCTCCGCGACGACGAGGACATCTACGACCTCGTCGAACGGATGGAGCTGCCGCTCGAGTGGCTGCCTCGGCTTTCGGGGGCCTCCACTGAGGCCGGCATCGACTTCCTCGTCTCCCCCTTCGACGAGGAGTCCGCGGACGCGGTCGATCCCCGCGTGCCCGCCTTCAAGCTCGCCTCCTACGAGCTCACCCACCACCCGCTCCTCCGTCACATCGCGGCCAAGGGCAAGCCGCTCGTCATGTCGACCGGCGCGGCCGACCTCGCAGAGGTGAGGGAGGCGATCGAGGTCGCGCGAGAAGCGGGCAACGAGCAGATCGTCGTCCTCCAGTGCACGGCCGCCTACCCCGCGCCCATCGAGGCGCTGAACGTGAGTGCGCTCGCGACGCTGCGAGACGAGCTCGGGCTTCCCGTCGGACTCTCCGACCACTCGAGCGATCCGGTGATCGCACCGGTCATGGCGGTGGCGCTCGGGGCGAGCGTGATCGAGAAGCACTTCACGCTCGACCGCACGCTCCCCGGACCGGACCACCGCTTCGCGCTCGAGCCCGACGAGCTCTCCCGGATGGTCGAAGCGATCAGGGAGGCCGAGAAGGCACTCGGCAGCGGCCGGAAGGAGGTCCTTCCCGCCGAGCAGGAGCTACGGGATTTCGCGCGGCGAAGCGTGTTCGCCGTGCGGGAGATCCCGGCCGGGTCGGAGTTCGAGGCCGGCAACGTCGCCGTGCTCCGCGCCGGCAAGCGCGAGCATGGGGCCGATCCGGCCGATCTGGGAAAGTTGCTCGGCCGTCGCGCCCGCAGGCGAATCGAGGCCAACGCTCCCGTCCACTGGGAGGACGTGGAGGAGTGACCGAGCCGGCGCTTCGTCCAGCCACCGAGAACGACGAGGGACTGCTGCTCGAGTGGCGGAACGAGCCCGAGACCCGGCGGCAGTCTCTCCAGCAGGCACCTGTCTCGCCGGAGCAACACAGACGCTGGTTCCGGGACCGCCTCGCGCGACCCTCGGAGTGCCGCATCTACATCGCAGAGATCGAGGGCTCGCCCGCCGGTCAGGCCCGTATCGACGTCACGGGCAAGGGTCGTGGCGAGATCTCGGTCGCCGTCGCTGCCGGCTTTCGCGGCAGTGGCCTGGGGCCTACACTGATCGCGAAGGCGACCGAACGCGCAGCTGCCGACCTCGGAGCCGGGAGCGTGACCGCCGTCGTGAAGAAGGAGAACATCGCCTCGCTGCGAGCGTTCCGCGCGGCGGGCTACGGGGAGTCGAGACCGGCGGAGCGCGACGGCGAGCCGGTATTCGTGCTCACCTGGAGAGCGTCGACGCTCGCCCGCGCCCGCTGATGGCGCTGGCGCTCGCGCTGCGCGGGCAGCTTCCGTCCGTCACTGAGCTTCGGCCGGAGCTGTCGTCGTGGCTCTATCTCGGCGAGGGGGCGGCCGCTCGCATTGAGCTTGAACGGACGATCGCCGGACGACTGGAGCGCATCGCCACGGCCGAGTCCCTCCACCGCCATGCGGACGCTCTACGACGTCCCTACATCGACGCGATCGGAAGCCTCTCGCTGCTCAACGACTCGCCGGAGTGGTGGGCGAGCGAGCTGGCGGCCAAGAGCCCCTACACACGTCTCTTCGAGCGGCTGTGCGCGCTTGCGGTCGCCTGCGAGCTGATGGATTCGGGTCTCGACGACTGCCTCGTCGTGTGCTCGACGCCTGCCTTGCTCGCCGAGGTCGAGTCGGCCGCCGCGGCGGCGGGAGTCGAGACCCTGCGTGCACACGGGGTCCCGGCCGGCGCGGCGGCGAAGCCGCGCCGACGTGACCTTCTCGCCGGCCGCCTGATCGGGAGCATCGGCCCACGGCTGCCGCTACCGATCGTGACTCGGGCGACTCGCGCCAAGCCGTGGGTCCAAGGAAGCCTCGAGTCGTCTCCCAGGTTCAGACGTGCCGTCCTGGAGTCCTTCGGC
>JAICZB010000146.1 GCA_025933895.1 Thermoleophilia bacterium | reverse complement strand
TCCGCGGCAGCCTTCCTCGCGTCGCAGATGACAGCGATGCGGAACGCCTCGAAGAACGCCGGCGAGCTCATCGACCGCTACACGCTGCAGCTCAACCGCGCCCGCCAGGCCGAGATCACGCAGGAGATCCTCGAGGTCGTGGCCGGCGCGGACGCCTTGACCGGCTAGCTCGCCGTTCCTTGCTGCGACGGCTTGTCGGAAGGCGCGCGTACGAATAGATTCGCCACCACACCAGGCCAGGCGAGCGCGCTCGATCCGGCTATCGATGAATAGAGGAGATAGAACATGAGAAAGCTCTTGACAGTCGCGACAGCTGTGATCATCGCGATAGCGGTTGCCGGGCTTGCGCTCGCTGGAACCTTCGAGCATTCAGGTTCCTTGAAGAGCGGAGCCACGTCTTACACGCTCACCATCAAGCACCCGAAGAAGATCGAGCTGTATCCCGAGGCATCGAATGGCGTCCGGACTTCCTACAGCATCCTGTGCTTGAAGGGGACCACGGTCAGTCACCTCAGTCGGTCCTTCGACACGCCTTTCACGCGCAATATCTTGTGGCACATTCCTGCTCATCAGGACGTCTGTTACGTCGCTGTAGCCGGTGCAACGACGAAAAACGTGGGGCAGATCGTCGTTCAGGCAAGTAATTGAAGGAAGTTGCACGCCGGTCTTCGCCACAGCGCAAGCCGAGAATTCCTACGCCGGCCGCGCGGTTTCTTTACCCGGCGGTGGGCCGAACCAATTCGCGTGCCCGCGCCGCCTTGACCGCTGCCGACAGCGTCGCGATGTCGTAGGCGCCGTAGTGGCGGAGATCGTTGACGAAGAACGTCGGCGTCCCGGAGACGGCCGAGAGATCGGCCGAGTCGACGTCCTGGGCGATGCGTCCCGCGCCTGCGCGCGTCCGCAGGTCGTCCTCGAAGCGCTCGACGTCGAGGCCGAGCTCGCCGGCATATCCGATGAGATCTCGGTAGCCGAGCCGGTCCTGGTGCTCGAGCAGGAGGTCGTGCATCTCCCAGAACGCTCCCTGCTCCGCCGCCGCCTCCGCCGCCTCGGCGGCCCGCTGCGCGTTGGGGTGGACGTCGTTGAGCGGGAGGTGCCGCCAGACGTAGGCGACGTCTCCGAAGTCGCGCAGCAGCTCGCGCAGCACAGGCTCCGCCTGGCCGCAGTAGGGACACTCGAAGTCGCCGTACTCCAGCACGGTGACCGGCGCGTCGTGCGGGCCGCGGATGTGATCCCGCTCCGGATCGACCGGGTCCGCGAGGTCGACGATCAGGTCCGGCGTGCCGAGCAGCGCCCGGATCCGCAGGCGGCGCGGTAGCCGTCTCGTCCCGAGCACGAGGAGCCAGGTGATCGCGGCGGCCACGACGGCTGCGCTGAGGACGCCGACCTTCGCCTCTGCGAGACGCGCGCCGTGAAATGCGAGCGACGCGATGAGGAGCGAAACGGTCAGCCCGATTCCGGCGATCGTCCCTGCGCCGGCGACCGACGCCCAGCCGACCGGCGGGCGCAGGCGGCCCCGGCCGAGACGCGCCGCGGCCCAGGTGGCGCCGACGATGCCGACCGGCTTGCCGACGACGTAGCCGATCAGGATCCCGAGGGTCACTCGCGAGGTGTACGCCTGTGCGAGGAAGCTGCCGCTGAGCTGAACGCCGGCGTTCGCCAGCGCGAAGACCGGCACGATCGCGTAGCTCGTCCAGGGATGCCAGAGCGTCTGCAGTCGCTCGTTCGGCGAGACGGCCAGCCGCACCGCGGAACGCGCCGTGCGGGCGAGGTCGCCGGTCGGCTGCTCGCGAAAGAGCCGGAAGAGGTCGCTCGCCCGCTCGAGGTCGCTCCGCTGCGCGGGATACGCGAGCGCGATCACGCCTCCCAGCAGGCCGGCGACCACGGGGTCGACCCCGGACTTGAAGAGCGCGATCCACACCGCCGACCCGAGCAGGAAGTAGACCGGGCCGAAATGGATGTCGGCCGCTCGAACCACCAGGATGCAGGCGAAGAGGCCGAGTCCCACGAGGAGCGCGACGACCGAGATCGAGCTGCTGTACGCGATCGCGATCACGAGCAGCGCGACGATGTCGTCGACGACCGCGATCGTGAGGAGATAGGCCCGCAGGCGCTCCGGCAAACCCTTCCCGACGAGCGCCAGCAGGCCGAGCGCGAACGCCGTGTCGGTCGACATTGCCGTCCCCCAGCCGTGGGCTGCGGCGCCACCCGCGTTGAACGCGAGGTAGATCGCGACAGGCACGACCATCCCGCCGACACCGGCGAGGAGCGGGAGCGCGACCCGCCGGCGCTCGCGCAGCTCGCCGAGGTCGAACTCGCGGCGCGCCTCGAGGCCGATCACGAAGAAGAAGAAGGCCATCAGGCCGGAGTTGATCCAGCCGCGCAGATCCAGCGAGACGCCTGCGCCGCCGATCCGGATCGAGAGCGTCGTCGTCCACACGCGCTCGTACGAGGCCGGGTCGGCGTTCGCCCAGACGAGCGCTGCGACCACGCCGGCGAGCAGGACGGCGGCGCTGCCGGTCTCCGTGTTGAGGAAGGAGCGGAGCGGCGTCTGCAGGTTGCGCGTCCATGCGGTCCGGCCGCTGTACGGGGTCGCGGAGACGTCGGTCTCGGCCATGCCGGCAAGCTTCGCAAACGGCGTCGGTTCCACCGAGGAGCGCAGATCCGGTCGGCTAGAGTGCGGCTGCTTTCGGCGGCACATCGGGCCGCGTCCGACCTCACGTATCAGGGGAGATCCAGTGGCCGACAAGAGCAACGGCAAGAACACGGGAAAGATCGTCGAGATCAAGGGCGTCGTGCTCGACGCGGTCTTCCCGGACCGGCTTCCCGAGATCTACCACGCGCTCCGCATCGACGTCCCGGAGGACGGCGGCAGCCGCGAGCTGATCGCGGAGGTGCAGCAGCACCTCGGCGACGATCGCATCCGGGCCGTCGCCATGGACACGACCGACGGGCTCGCCCGCGGCGTCGAGGTCCACGACACCGGGCAGCCGATCTCCGTTCCGGTCGGCAACGAGACCCTCGGACGCATCTGGAACGTCATCGGCGACCCCGTCGACGGCAAGGAAGCCGCGAAGGGCGAGCGCTGGCCCATCCACCGCGATCCGCCCGCGTTCGGCGATCTCTCGCCGACGATCGAGATCTTCGAGACGGGGCTCAAGGTCGTCGACCTGATCGCGCCGTACGTCCGCGGCGGCAAGGTCGGGCTCTTCGGCGGCGCCGGCGTCGGCAAGACGATCCTGATCCAGGAGCTCATCCACAACGTCGCGCTGCAGCACGGCGGCGTCTCGGTCTTCACCGGCGTCGGCGAGCGCACGCGCGAGGGCAACGACCTGATGCTCGAGATGGAGGAGTCGGGCGTCATGGACAAGGTCGCGATGGTCTACGGCCAGATGAACGAGCCGCCGGGCGCGAGGCTCCGCGTCGGCCTGTCGGGCCTGACCATGGCGGAGTACTTCCGCGACGAGGGCCAGGACGTCCTCCTCTTCATCGACAACATCTTTCGCTTCGTCCAGGCGGGCTCCGAGGTGTCGGCGCTGCTCGGCCGGATGCCGAGCGCAGTCGGCTACCAGCCGACGCTGGCGACGGAGATGGGGCAGCTGCAGGAGCGGATCACGTCGACGCGCACCGGCTCGGTCACCTCGGTGCAGGCGATCTACGTCCCCGCCGACGACCTCACCGACCCCGCGCCGGCGAACACGTTCGCCCACCTCGACTCGACGACGGTGCTCGATCGCGCCATCGTCGAGAAGGGGATCTATCCGGCGGTCGACCCGCTGCGCTCGACCTCCCGCGCGCTCCAGCCGGGGATCGTCTCGGAGGAGCACTACCGGACGGCGACGCGCGTGCAGGAGGTGCTGCAGCGCTATCGCGACCTCCAGGACATCATCGCCATCCTCGGCATCGACGAGCTCTCCGACGAGGACAAGCTCGTCGTGCAGCGCGCCCGCAAGATCGAGCGGTTCTTCTCGCAGCCGAACTTCGTCGCGGAGCAGTTCACGGGCACGCCGGGCGAGTACGTGAAGCTCGAGGACACGATCAGCGGCTTCACCGAGGTCCTCGACGGCAAGCACGACGACCTGCCGGAGCAGGCGTTCTACATGGTCGGCGGGATCGACCAGGCCGTGGCGCGCGGCAAGCAGCTCGGCGGCGAGGATCCGGACGACGCCGCGCAGCGTGAGGCGGACGAGCAGGCCGAGACCGCCGAGACCGAGACCGCCGGCGCTGCGGCGTAGGGAACCGCGTGCCGGATCATCCGCTCTTCCCGGTCTCGGTCGTGACCCCGGAGGGCCCGGCCTTCGAGGGCGAGGCCGAGATGCTGATCGTGCCCGGCGCGGCGGGGGAGATCGGCGTCCTCGCGCGGCACGCTCCGCTCGTCGCGATGCTGCGCGCCGGCTCGACGCGCGTCCACCTCGGCGACGGTGAGGTGCGCGAGTTCGCGACCGGCCCGGGCTTCTTCCAGGTGCTGGAGAACCGTGCGATCGCGCTCGTCGACGACGCGGTCGCCGCCCGGGACATCGACGAGGCGCGGGCGCGCCGGCAGCTCGAGGAGGCCCAGGAAGAGCTCGGACGCGTCGACGCAGGCGACTCGACCGCGGACCGCTGGCAGCTCGAGCAGCGCATCCGCCACGCCGAGAACCAGCTCACCGTCTCCGGCGCCGGCTAGAGCTCTCGGCGCGTCACGATCGGCGCCGGCTCGGAGACGATCTCGAAGCCCACGGCCAGCCAGAACGGCAGCGCTCCGGCGTTGTCCGGGTGGACTTTCGCCTCGAGGTGGCTCGCGCCCGCTGCACGCGCGCGCCGTGCGAGGTCCTCAACCGCCGCCCGGCCGACTCCGCCGCGGCGCTGCTCCGCGAGCACCGAGAACTCGGCGATGTGCCAGCCGCCCTCGAGGACGCGGACCAGGCAGAATCCGGTCACTTCGCCGTCCGCCTCGATGAGGAACGGCAGCCGCCCTGGCTCCTTCCAGTACGGGTCGAAGTACGGGTACGGAGTCGTCGTGCCGTCGAATTCGTAGAGGTAATCGGCTACCAGTCGGCGGAGGAGCTCGCGGTCGCCGGGCTCGGCGGTCCTCAGGCGCGCCATCAGTAGCGGTCGATCTCGATCAGGCGCTGATCGCTGATGCCGAAGTGGTGCGCGATCTCGTGGAAGACCGTGCGCCTGACCGCGCGCCGGAGCCGCTCGGGATTGCCCCCGGCGATCCGCTCGAGCGGTAGCCGGTAGATGGTGATCTTGTCCGGCAGGGCGCCCGCGTAGTACGGGTCCCGACTGCCCCATGGGATGCCCTCGTAGAGGCCGAGCAGGTTCCGGCCCGGCGGCGGCTCGTCCTCGACCGTCACGGCCACGTTCGTCATGAGCCCGCGGATCTCCTCGGGGACCTCGTCGAGCGCGTCGCGCACGAGCTGTTCGAAGAACGCCGCCCCCGGATCCTCGCTCACGCGGTCGACACTTCTGCGAGCACTCCGCCCTGGCGGAGCGCGTCCTCCAGGGGAGCGGCCATGGCCGCAGCATGGATCGCGTGGTACTCGTCGCCGAGCTCCTCCTGCGCCGCCGTCTTCGCATTGTCGAACAGCGCTCGCTCGACGGGTTGGATGAGGACGCCCGCGTCCACCTGCAGCTGGTCGGCGACGCCGGCGAGGTGTGCGCCGCGGGCGGCGTCGCCGTCGAGGAGGCAGATCTGTACGAACGATGCCAGCGCGTACGCCATCACCTCCTTGTAACCGAGCTCGAACGCGACGGCGACACACGCCTCGAGCCACTCCCGCGACCGATCGACGTCACCGGCCTGCAGAGAAAAGCTGCCGAGATTGTTGAGCGAGATCGCAGCCCGTCCCCGGTCGCCGAGCTCGCGCTGGATTGCGAGGGCCTCGGTCGTGACGGCGATTGCCTCTTCGAAGCGACCCTCCTGGCCGGCCGCGTCTCCGAGGTTCGACAGTGCGATCGCGAGGCCGCGCGGGACGCCGAGCTCGCGGTATCGCTCGACGCTCTCCTCCAGCAATCGCCGCGCGCTCGGGAGATCGCCTGCGACCGCGGCGACCATACCGAGGTCGCTGAGCGCGCGAGCCTCGCCCTCCGTGTCGCCCATCTCGCGTGCCAGCGCGAGCACCTCGCCGTAGAGCTCCTCTGCACGACCGAGGTCGCCGACTCGAAACGAGGCGCCCGCCGCGAACGCCACGGTCTTCGTCCGCAGCTCAGGCGCAGCGGCGGCGTCTGCTGCGAGCGCTTGCTCGGCCCACCTAAGCCCCTCGCCGAAGTGGCCGCGCACCTCCCAGAACGGCCGGAGTGAGCTGACGAGCTCGAGCGCGAGCTTCACGTCCGCGCCGGTCGCCCACTCGAGCGCCGCCCGGATGTTGGCGTGCTCCGCTTCGAGCCGGTCGAGCCAGGGGACGGGATCCTCGCCGCCGAGATTCGCAACCCGCGCGGCCTCCGCCAGCTCGGTCAGCCACTCCACATGGCGTAGGCGCGTGCCGGCTGCTCCTGACTCCTCGAGCCGGTCGAC
>JAICZB010000147.1 GCA_025933895.1 Thermoleophilia bacterium | reverse complement strand
GTCATGACCTCGTTGTACGAGTTCTTCGTCAGGAAGTGCTCGTTCGGCGTCGCGAGCTGCGAGCGCATGAGCAGCGCGAGGATCCCGCCCGCGACGAACCACATGAGCGACGTCGCGATGTACAGGATCCCGATCCGCTTGTGGTCGACCGTGACGAGCCAGCTCGCCACGCGGCCGCTCTTCCAGCCGACCGGGTAGGCGGCTTCGGATCTAGCCGCCACTCGTCGCTCCAGGCTTGTAGATGTGCTTCTTCACGTACGCGGCCAGCGCGTCGAACTCCGCCTTCGTCCACAGGCGGGCGACGGGCGGCATCGCTCCCGGACGCGACGTATCGACACCGGTGTGCACGATGCCGCGGAGTGACGATCGCGAGGCCAGCAACGGACTTCCGCTGATGTCTGGGCCGTAGCCGCCCCGCCCGAGATTCCCGTGGCACGTCGCGCAGACGCCGTTCCAGATCTGCCCGCCGATCGTCTCGTGGGCGACGGTGTCGATGTAGTGCCGGTACGCCTGCTGCGACTCGGCCTGGACGGCGGCGCGCATCGACGCGTGGAAGACGCCGCAAAGCTGGGCGCATTGGCCTTCCCAATTGCCGGGTCTCTTCGCCTGGAACCAGGTGTGGTTGATCCGTCCCGGGATCGCCTGGATCTTGCCGCCGAGCGCCGGGATCCACCAGCTGTGGAGGACGTCCGGCGACTTGACCGTGAGGTCGACGACGGCGCCGACCGGCACGTGCAGCGTTCCGATCGACCGTGCGCCGTTCGGGTAGTCGAACTGCCAGTAGTACTGGTGCCCTTCGATCGTGATCTGGAGCGGGTCGGTTGCGGCCGGCGCCGAGTCGATGTTGGGAAGCTGGTAGAAGACGAACGCGGCGATGATGGCGAGAATCAGGACCGGGCCCGCCGTCCACATCAGCTCGAGCCGCGTGTGCCCGTGGATTTGCGCGCCCTCGACCGCTCGGGCGCGCCCGCGGCCCCGGTACTTCCAGACGAAGACGACGAGCAGCGACTCGACCAGCACGAAGATCGCCGCCGTGAAGCCGAGGACGAGGTAGTAGACGTGCTGGATGTGAACCGCGTTCGGCGACGCGGGCGCCACCGGAGTGAAGCCACCGTTCGCGGCTCCCGCGACGCGCGCCGTCGCGAGCGCGAGCAGGACGGCGAGGACGAGGGACGGCAGCTTGCGGCGCACGCAGAGGCATTCTATGAAGCGTGTCGCAGCGCACGCGGATCGAACTGCCGGAGCACGTGCCGCCCGTCTTCGAGGTCTACGTGAACGGCGTCCGCCAGCTGCCCGGACGCGATTTCGAGCTGGAGGGACGATCGCTCGTCTTCCCGCGGCCGCTCGCGCAGGAGGGCCGGCTCGGCTTCTGGCGCTGGGCCTCGATGTGGCTCGGCATCGCCGGCTCGTACCGGAAGCACGAGACGGTCGACGTCGCCTACGCGGCGGACGGCCGCCGCGAGGTCGAGACCGGCCTCGAGCCTCAGCCGTACGAATGACGGCTCTCGACGCGCTGCTCGCCGAGGCGGAGACGCATCCGGTCGAGGGCTGGGACTTCTCCTGGCTCGGCGAGCGCGCCGTTTCGCAGCCGCCGCGGTGGGACTTCGCGGCGCTCGTCGAGCGGCACGCCGAGCGCGCTCCGGACCTGCTCGATCTCGGGACCGGCGGCGGCGAGTGGCTCGCAGCCCTGTGCAGCCGTCCGGCACGCACGGTCGCGACCGAGGCCTGGCCGCCGAACGTGGAGGTCGCCCGCCGCCGGCTAGAGCCGCTCGGGATCGGGGTCGTCGCCGTCGCCGGCGTGCCGGACAACGTCGACCAGCGGCCGGGACTCGGTTTCCCGGCTCTCCCGTTCGGCGACGGCTCCTTCTCCCTCGTCGTCTCCCGGCACGAGAGCTACGTCGCGGCTGAGGTCGCGCGCGTGCTGCGACCGGGTGGGACGTTCCTCACCCAGCAGGTGGGCGGCGAATCGAACGGCTACCGAGCCGCGCTCGGCCTCCCGCCGGTGGAGCAGCGGGTGTTCGACGTGGAGCTCGCACGCGAGAAACTCGAGGAAGCGGGACTAGGGGTGGTCGTGGCCGAAGCAGGCACGGCGGCCACGACGTTCGCCGACGCGGGAGCGTTCGCCTACCGGCTGCGCGCGATCCCGTGGCTGATCGAGGACTTCTCGATCTCCGCCTTTCGCGCGGAGCTGGCCGAGCTGCACCAGCGGTTGAGCGAAGAAGGGCCGCTGACGATCGAGGAGCCGGCGTTCCTCGTCCAGGCTGCGAAGACCGACCAGGCTTAGAACTCGTTTCGGAATGACCACGCGCTGGCCGGGTGCGATGGTCGAGTGCGGGTCGAGGACGCAGGAAGCGTGAATAGCAGCGCTATTCGCGCGACCGAGGACGCAGGATCGCGCCGACCAGCGCGGCCGGACAGTCCGTGCTTCATTTCGATGCGAGTTCTTAACCGGCAGGCGCTGCCGCCGGCCGCGGGTGCGGCCGGCGCGCGAGAACCAGCAGGGCTGCGAGCCCGATCGCGAGCAGCAGCGCCCAGACGATGCCTCCGGGAAGCCTGGTCGCGACCTCCATTCCGGCGCCGACCAGCGCCGCAGCAGGCAGCGTGAGAAGCCACGCAACGACGATGTTGCCCGCGATCCCCCAGCGCACGGCGGAGAAGCGCGACGTCGCTCCTGCGCCGAGGACCGCGCTCGAGACGGTGTGCGTGGTCGAGACCGGGAAGCCGAAGTGGGCTGTGAACCAGAGGATCGTCGCGGTCGCCGTCTCCGCCGCGAACCCCTGCGGAGGCTCGAGCTTCGCAACACGCTGGCCGAGTGTGCGAACGATCCGCCAGCCGCCGACGTAGGTGCCTCCTGCCATCGCGGCGGCTGCCGAGACGATGACCCATACGGGGACGTGGAAGCTCTGACCCGGGTTCGCCGCGACGAGCGCCAGCGCGATGACGCCCATCGTCTTCTGCGCGTCGTTCGTGCCATGCGTGAGCGCGACGAAGCCGGCAGACAGGAGCTGGAGCCGCCTGAAGGCGCGATTCACCTTCCCCGGCGCCCGCTTGCGAACGATCCAGAGCAGGACGAGCATGAGCAGCGCGGCGAGGGGCAACGCGAGGGCAGGCGATGCGAGCGCAGGGATCGCGACCTTCTCCCAGAGGCCGCGCCACTGGACGACGCCGAAGCCGGCGGCGGCGATCGCGGAGCCGGCGACGCCGCCGATGAGCGCATGCGACGAGCTCGACGGCAGGCCGAGCCGCCAGGTGAGCAGATTCCACGCGATCGCGCCGATCAGGCCCGCGAGCACGACGCGGAGGGTGACGGCGTTCGGGTCGACGATCCCCTTGCCGACCGTCGCCGCCACCTTGAGCGAGAGGAACGCGCCGGCGAAGTTCAAGAGCGCGGATCCCAGGACCGCGAGCCGCGGAGAGACTGCTCTGGTCGACACGCTGGTGGCGATGGCGTTCGCCGAGTCGTGGAAGCCGTTCGTGAAGTCGAAGCAGAGCGCGACCGCGACGACGGCGACGAGTGTCGGGTTCATCGCGGCTCCCTACGCGTTCTTGAGGACGATGTTGCCGACGGTGTGCCCGGCTGTCTCGCACGCGTCGATCGCCCGCTCGAGCGCCTCGAAGACGTCCTTCCAGCGGATCATCGTCCGCGGGCTGACGTCCTCGTCCTCGAACAGCGACGCGATGGCGTCGCGTGCGACCCGGTCCCCCTCGTCCTCGAGCCGCTTGATCTCGAGGATCGCCTCGTCGATGCCGCGGAAGTTGCGGAGGGAGGAAACCGCGCGCTCGAGCTGGGCGCATGCCTCGACGAGGATCCGGCATTGCTCGATCGCCTGCTCCATCGGAGCCTCGATCTTGTAGAGGTCGAGCAGGTCCGAGGCTTCCTCCACGTAATCCACGACGTCGTCGACGGCGCGGGCGAGCTCAGAGATGTCCTCCCGGTCGAACGGCGTCACGTACTGGGTGTTGAGCAGCCCGAAGACACCGCGGACGATCTCGTCGGCCTCTCGCTCGAGGTCCTTGACACGGGCCTGCGGAATGCTCGGCTCCGGCACCTCGCGAAAGCGTGTCTCGGTGAGCCGAGCCGCCTCATGTGCCACGCGGCCCGCGGCGGCGAACAGCTCGTAGAACTCGGTCGTGCGCGGCACGAGTGCCAGGCGCATCGCTCTCTCCTTCTCGGATGCTGTCGCAAGTGACGCTAGTCGTGCCGAGGCCGCAGTCCTGTTACAGGGCGGAGACGAACCGGTTACAGAGCAGTTACGCCGGCCTCGGCGACCACCAGCCGGTAGCCGACTCCTGGTTCCGTCTCGATCGAGATCGGGGCGCCGACCTCGATCGCGAGCTTGTCGCGCAACCGCTTCACGTTGACGTCGACCGCCCTGTCGCCGCGAGCCATCGCGTAGCCCCACACCCGGCGGTAGAGAAGCTCGCGCCGCAGCGTGGCCCCGCGAGCCTCGGCGAGCGCATGCAGAACGTCGCGCTCGCGCTGCGTGAGCGGGAGCCGCCGGCCGTGCCAGGTCGCCTCGCCCCGCTCGGGGTCGACCCCGAGCGGTCCGAACGCCACCGCGATCCCGGCCCGCGGCGCGCGCTCCGCGAGCGCGGCGACCCGCGCGACCTGCTCCCGCGCTCCCATGCCCCGGTGCAGGACGTCGTCCGCTCCGGCGGAGAAGAGCTCGCCGACCTGCGCGTCGGAGTGCTCGCGCAGCCACGCGACGACCAAGACGTCAGGCAAGCGGCGCCGGAGCTCGCCGACCGTCCAGCCCGAGAGCGCGTCGAAGATCGCTGCGTCGAGCCGCCCGCTACGCGCCGCCAGCTCCGCCGGACCGATCGCGGAGGCAATTTGCACACCGTGACCGGCGTCGCGCAACCGCTGTGCCAGCCCGCCGGCAGCGGGATCGTCCGTCTCCGCGAGGAGCAGGACCTGCACCGCAACCATGATCGCAGACGCCGAGGGCGGCCCGTATACGCTTCGGCCGTTGGACTGGCGCTTCTACAAGGCGATCTACGACGTCTCGCTCGATCACCACGCGATCGGGACCGCGTTCTCGGACATCGAGAAGGTGAGCATCCCCGTGATGGTCGTCATCACCGTGGGCCTCTGGCTGCTCGCGCGGCCGGGCGGCAGCGAGAAGTGGAAGCTCGCCGCGGTCAGCGCCCTCGGCTCGGCGGCGCTCGCGCTCGGCATCAACCGCGTGATCTCGTCCGCGATCTGGGACCGGCACCGACCGTACCTCACCCACCACATCGCGCACCCGTGGATCAGCTCGCACGACCCGTCCTTCCCGAGCGACCATGCGAGCGCGACGTTCGCGATCGCCTTCGCCGTGTTGATGTTCGACGCCGTCGCCGGCGGGATCTTCCTCTTCCTGGCGCTCGTGATCTCGGTCGGACGACTGTTCATCGGCGCGCATTACCCGGGGGACATCGGCGGCGGATTCCTCGTCGGCCTCGCGGCGGCACTCGTGGTCGCCAGGCTGGCCCGACCGGCTGTCGTATTCCTCGTCCGGCAGGTCCAGCGGCTGACCGATCCCGTGCTCGCGCCGATCTGGCGCCTTCGGACCCGCTAGACGATTGATTCCAAAGTGACGTGCCGTCGGGGGCGTCACTGACCAAGCGGGGCGACGCGATCGTCCACAGTTCGTAGCAGCACTACGGGCTGTGGTCGAGCGTGGCGATCCCGCGCTGTGTCAGGGACGTCATCCGGCCCCGCGGCAGTTTGGAATCAATCGTCTAGAGCCGGCCGTGGCGCTCCGCGAGGCCGTGTAGCCGCCTCGCCAGCGCCGGAGTGAGCGCGCCCCGCTCGAGCCGCCAGCGCCAGTTCCCGTTCGTCGCTCCGGGCCGGTTCATCCGCGCGTCACTGCCCAGACCGAGAACGTCCTGCGCCGGGACGATCGCGAGCGCGGCGCGCGACTCGTAGGCCAGCTCGATCAGTCCCCAGCTCGGGTCGCTCGGATCGAGACCGGTGGCCGCGCGCTGACGCGGGCGCAGTCCCTGGAACCAGCCCGCGGCGGTGTCGGTGTCGTGCGTGCTCGTGTACGCCACCGAGCTGGGGCGGTGGTTCTCCAGCCGGTGTGGGTTGTGCCGGCCGCCGCGGAACGCCCAGAGGAGCACGACCATGCCCGGCAGCCCGAGCTCGTCGCGCAGGCGGTAGACCGGCGGGGTGATGTGGCCGAGATCCTCGGCGATCAGCGGAAGGTCGCCGAGCTCGCGTTCGACCACCTCGAAGAGCTCCGCGCCCGGCCCCGGCCGCCAGCGTCCGCGTTTCGCGGTCGTGTGCCGCGCCGGAATCGCCCAGTAGGAGACGAAGCCGCGGAAGTGGTCGATCCGGCACAGGTCGACGAGCTCGAAGGTGCGCCGGAAGCGCTCGCGCCACCAGCGGTAGCCGGTCGCGCGGTGCGCGGGCCAGTCGTAGAGCGGGTTCCCCCAGCGCTGGCCGGACGCGCTGAGCGCGTCGGG
>JAICZB010000082.1 GCA_025933895.1 Thermoleophilia bacterium | reverse complement strand
GGCCGAGCGTCCGGAACTGCTGGCCCGGCTCTACCACGAGCTCGCGCTCGACGCGTTCGAGGACATGCCGACGCCGCGCAAGGTCGAGATCACGCCGGAGCAGTGGGAGTCGGAGTGGGTGACGTGGCCGGAGGCGACGTTCGCCGCGCTCGCAGGGGGCGACGTCGTCGGCATGGCCGGGCTCGCTCACGACGGCGACCGGCCGGAGCGCGCAGAGAACGTGCTCACGACGGTGCGCCGCGACTTTCGCGGCCGCGGCATCGCCCGCGCGCTGAAGGAGACGACGATCGCCTGGGCGTCCGACCGCGGCCTGCGAGAGATCTACACCTGGACGCAGACCGGGAACGAGAACATGCAGGCGGTCAACGAGAAGCTCGGCTACGTCACGCGCACCGTCTCGATCTCGCTCCGGCGACCGCTCCCCTTACCGGCATGAAGCCGCTCCGCGCGACCACCGTCTTCTACGGCCTGGAGTTCTTCCTCCGGATGCCGACGTGGGTCGTGATGGCGGTGTACCTCGTCCGCGAGCTCCATCTGTCACCGCTCCAGCTCGTGCTGATGGGGACGGCTATGGAGGGCACCGTCCTCCTCTTCGAGGTCCCGACGGGAGTCGTCGCCGACCTCTACAGCCGCAAGCTGTCGCAGATCATCGGCTACGTCGGCATGGGCGCCGCCTGGATGACGGTCGGGCTCGTCTCTGCGCCGTGGCTGGCGATCGTGCTGTGGTGCTGCTGGGGCTTCTCGTACACGCTGACGAGCGGAGCGTACGAGGCCTGGATCGCGGACGAGGTCGGCGCCGAGAACGTCGGCGCGCTCTTCCTTCGCGGCAGGCGGATCGGCTACGGCGGCGCGCTGCTCGGGCTCGCACTCCAGGTCGGTATCGGAACCGTCTCGCTCCGCGCGGGCGTCGTCGTCGGAGGGGCGATCACGACACTGTGCGGGCTCGCGTGCATCGTCGTGATGCCGGAGACCGGCTTCCGGCGCCGCGCCGAGCACGAGGCGAGACCGCACCCGCGCCGGTTGGCCGGAAGGGCGCTCGCCGGCATCCGCTACGCACGCGCGGCGCCGCTCATCGGTCTCCTGATCGCCGTCGCGCTCTTCACGGGGATGTCGAGCGAGGCGTTCGACCGGCTGAAGGAGGCGCACTTCCTGCGCGACGTCGGGCTGCCAGCGATCGGGCACCTCTCGCCGGTCGCCTGGTTCGGGATCTTCTACCTCGTCGCGATGGCCTTCGGCTTCGTGGCGCTCGGCAAGCTGATCCCCCACGTGGAGCGCGGGGGCGTGGAGGTCGTGACCCGATTCCTGCTCGGCTTCACGTTCGCCCAGCTCGCCGCGATGGTCCTCTTCGCGCTCAGTCGCTCGACCTGGCCTGCGGTCGTGGGGCTGCTCGGCGTGTTCTTCGCGCGCGACCTCACGGATCCGCTCTACACGACCTGGCTGAACGCGCAGATCTCCGACTCGAGCGTGCGGGCGACCGTCCTCTCGCTCAGCGGCCAGGCAGACGCGTTCGGGCAGGCGGCCGGCGGGCCGGTGCTCGGAGCGATCGGCGACGTCTGGGGGATCAGGGCCGCGCTCGCCGCGGGAGCAACAGCGCTCGCGCCCGCCGCGGCCCTCTACGCGCGCGCCATCCGCAGGCACGGCGAAGCGGTGCTCGTCCCGACCGGGGAGGTGTAGAGAGATGAAGGTCGCGTTCGTCAAGAAGGGAGCGGGGCGGTACGCCGTCGAGGTCGGCCGCGAGCGTTACCCCGATCTCTGGTGCGGGTCGATCGGCTACGACGACCGGCTCCCACATGACCTGCTCCACTTCGTGGCCGAAGCCGAGTACGGCCTCGACGGCGGCATCTTCGCCGACCTCGCCACCGGCGGCAACGCGCGGCTCTTCCTCCCCCTGGACGACGAGCACGAGGTGGACATGCAGCTCGTGACGAAGCTCTGGCGCAAGCAGCGGATCCGCCGCACGCGGCTCCCGGACGGCCGCCGTTCCGAGGAGCTCGCCCGGCAGCTCTACCAGGGCTGGCGTGCGCAGACGCTCGAGCCGCGGCTCCAGCGGAAGCTCGACGACATCGCCGCGCGCTGGGAAGCGCTGCAGGTCGGCACATCGCTGACGCTCGAGTGGCCGCGGCCCGAAGGGCGGAGGCGTCACCCGCCGCTGAAGCGCAGACGTCCTGCGACTGCGCGTCGCTAGTAGCGTTGTCGGGTGCCCGCGCGCGCCCGCCGCTCCTGCCTGACGGTTCCCGCCTCGAGCGAGCGGATGCTCGCGAAGGCGCCCTCGCTCGCTGCGGACGAGTTGATCGTCGACCTCGAGGACGCGGTCGCGGCCGAGGCCAAGGAAAGGGCACGCGAGCTCGCCGTCCGCGTGCTGCGGCGCGGCCCGCTCGGGCGAACGACGGCGCTCCGCGTCAACGCCCGCTCGACGCCGTGGTGGGAGGACGACCTGCGCGCCGCAGCCGAGGCACGCCCCGACGTCGTCGTACTCCCCAAGGTCGACTCCCCCGAGGACGTGTCCGCCGCAGCCGAGCTCCTCCCGCCCGACACCGGCCTCGAGGCGCAGATCGAGACGGCGCGCGGCCTCCTCGCCGCCGAGCGGATCGCCGGCGTCGGCCATGGGCTCGAGGCGCTCGTCTTCGGCCCGGCGGACCTTGCGGCCTCGCTCGGTGTGCCCGTGCTGACGATCGGCGCCGGAGCCTCCGCCTACGCGCTCGCGCACGTCATCGCAGCCGCCCGCGCATCCGGGCTGCAGGCGCTCGACGGGCCGCACGCGCGCCTCGGCGACGACCTCGGTCTCGTCCTCTCCGCCCGGCGGGCCCTCGAGCACGGCTACGACGGCAAGTGGGTGATCCACCCGAGCCAGATCGAGCCGGTCAACCGTATCTTCACACCGTCGCCCACGGAAGTCGAGCGCGCGAAGGGGCTCCTCGAGGCGACACAGGGCGCGGCCCGCTTCGAGGGAGAGCTCGTGGACGAGGCGTCGCGAAGGCTCGCGGAATCGCTGCTTCGCCGCGCCGAGGTTCTCGGCTAGCTCGCAGAGGGTAGTTCCCGGCCATGACCGGGCGTAGAGAGCTCTGGGAGGTCGCTCGCTTCTCGGGCCAGCGGCGCGGCTTCCAGCCGCAGTGCGACTGCTACCGAACCGACGACCCGCCGGCGCTGCATCTCCTGCTCGAGCTGCCCGGCGTCGACCCCGCCGCCGTGCGCATCGTCGCCGCGGGCACCGCGCTCGTCGTCTCCGGTGTGCGCCGGCGGCCGCATCCGGCGGCCGCGCGCTACCACCAGGTCGAGATCGAGTACGGCCCGTTCGAGCGCCGGATCGAGCTCGCGGAGGACGTGGACGCCGACAAGGCGACCGCCACGTACGAGGCCGGGATGCTGCGGCTCGAGGTGCCACTGCCGGGCCTGCAAGCGCCGGCGGCAGAGCCGCCGACGCGCGGCCGGGAGACTGCCCGCCAGAGGCGGGCTGGATGAGCGAGATCGAGTTCACCGATACGCCGCCCGCCGAGGTCGAGGAGATCCCCGCCGAGCTGCCGGTGCTGCCGCTCAAGGAGACCGTCGTCTTCCCCGATTCGATGACGCCGCTCGCGATCGGGCAAGAGCGCTCGATCCGGCTCGTCGACGACGTGGTCGGCGGCGAGCGTCTGCTCGCACTCGTCACGGTCCGCGACCCCGAGGTAGAGGCGCCCGGCTGGGACGACCTGTACGAGATCGGCACGGCCGCGGTCGTGCACAAGATGATCCGCGTCCCCGACGGGACGTTGCGGATCCTCGTCCAGGGGCTCCGCCGGATCCAGATCGAGGAGCCGATCACCGACGAGCCGTACCTCGTCGCGCGCTTCGCGCCCGTGCCGGACGAAGCCGAGGAGAGTCGCGAGATCGAGGCGCTGCTGCGGAACGCGCAGGGTCTGTTCGGGCGCATCATCGGCCTCGCGCCGTACCTGCCCGAGGAGCTCCAGATCGCGGCCGCGAACGTCGACGACGCGAGCGGGCTCTGCAACCTCGTCGCGTCGACCCTCCGGCTCAAGACCGAGGAGAAGCAGCTGATCCTCGAGCTCGCCGACACCGAGCAGCGCCTGCGGGAGGTCTCGAAGATCCTCAACCGTGAGCTGGAGGTCTTCGAGCTGGGGACGAAGATCCAGTCGCAGGTGCAGTCGGAGCTCGAGAAGGGCCAGCGCGAGTTCTTCCTCCGCCAGCAGCTGAAGGCGATCCAGGAGGAGCTCGGCGAGGGCGATCCGGAGCGGGCCGACGCGAACGAGCTGCGCGAGCGGCTCGATGCGCTCGAGCTGCCGGAAGACGTGCGGAAGGCGGCCGACCGCGAGCTCGCACGGCTCGAGCGCCTGCCCGCCGCTGCGGCCGAGTACGGCGTGATCCGCACCTACCTCGATTGGCTCGCGACCCTGCCGTGGGGCGTGACGACGCCCGACGACCTCGACCTCGACCGCGCACGGCAGATCCTCGACGAGGATCACTACGACCTCGAGAAGGTGAAGGAGCGGATCGTCGAGCACCTCGCCGTCTCGAAGCTGAAGCAGGATCCCGCCGGCCAGATCCTCTGCTTCGTCGGCCCGCCCGGCGTCGGCAAGACCTCGCTCGGCCAGTCGATCGCGCGCACGCTCGGGCGGAAGTTCGCGCGGCTCTCGGTGGGCGGCGTCCGCGACGAGGCGGAGGTCCGCGGCCACCGCCGCACGTACATCGGCGCGATGCCCGGCTCGATCATCCGTGCCCTCCGCGACGCGGAGTCGATGAACCCGGTCCTGCTGATCGACGAGATCGACAAGATGGGCTCGGACGTGCGCGGCGACCCGGCGAGCGCGATGCTCGAGGTGCTCGATCCGGCGCAGAACTGCACCTTCCGCGACCACTACCTCGACCTCCCGTTCGACCTCTCCAAGACACTGTTCATCTGCACGGCGAACACCGTGGATACGATCCCGCCGGCGCTGCTCGACCGGGTGGACGTGATCCCGCTCTCCGGCTACACCGAGGAGGAGAAGCTCGGGATTGCCGAGCGGTACCTCGTGCCGCGGCAGATCGCCGACCACGGGCTCGCGCTAGACCAGATCGAGATCGGCGAGCCGGTGCTGCGGCTCCTCGCCCGCGAGTACACGCGCGAGGCGGGCGTGCGCGGGCTCGAGCGGCGGATCGGCGACCTCTGCCGCAAGGCCGCCGTGCAGGTCGCCCGCGGCAGAGAGGCCCAGATCCGCGTCACGGAGGAGCTCGCGCGGGAGTGGCTCGGGCCGCGGCGCTTCTCGGGCGAGACGCGGCGGCGCACCGCGGATCCCGGCGTCGCGACCGGGCTCGCCTACACGCCGGTCGGCGGCGACGTCCTCTACATCGAAGCGCAGGCGTACCCCGGCCGCGGCAAGCTCACCGTCACCGGGCAGCTCGGCGAGGTGATGCAGGAGTCGGCCCAGGCGGCACTGTCGTGGGTGCGCTCCCACACGCAGGAGCTCGACCTCGACGAGCGGTGGTTTTCACGACACGACGTGCACCTGCATGTCCCGGCGGGCGCCGTCCCGAAGGACGGGCCGTCGGCCGGGATCGCGATGGCCACGGCGATCGCCTCCCTCGTCCGGGAGAAGCCCGTCGCCGACGACGTGGCGATGACCGGCGAGATCACGCTGACCGGCCAGGTGCTGCCGATCGGCGGCGTCCGCGACAAGGTGCTCGCCGCCCAGCGCGCCGGTCTCGGCCGCGTCATCCTCCCGCGCGAGAACGAGCACGATCTCGAGGATCTCCCGCCCGAGACACGCGACGAGCTGCGCTTCGTCCTCGTCGACTCGATCGGCGAGGTGTTCGATGCCGCCTTCGGCTCGGATGGAGCGAGCACGAACGGTCGCGTGCGAGCGGCAGCTGCGAAAAGATAGGAGCACGGTTCCCACCCCCGACGGAAAGGATCGGCCGCAGATGAACAACACGAAGGACAGAGTCTCCGGGGCAGCCGCGAGCGCCCGCCCGTACGTCGAGCGCGCTATCCGCGACAAGGAGTTGCGCGACAACGTCCGCAACGCCTACTCCTCGGCTCGCGCCGTGTACGACGAGCTCGCCTCCCGCCGCAAGGTCTCGGACGCCGCCACGCGGCTCGCCGCCGACAAGGACATCCAGGAGGAGCTGCGGCACGCGATCGACGAGCTCCGGAACGCAGCGGGCCGCGTCAAGGACGTCAAGCGCGGATCCTCCGAGCCGGGTCGCACCGCGTGGAACGGCCTGCTCCTGCTCGCCGGGATCGCGCTCGGCATCCTCCTCAATCCGATCACCGGCCCGACCGTGCGGCGGCTCCTAGCCCGCAAGCTGTTCGGCAGCGGGAACGGATTCGTCTACCAGGGGAACGGCAGCAAGACCAGCTCGTAGGCGAGCGGCGAGCTAGCCGCTGTGACCGAGGTGCTCCCGCGCGAAGGCGCGGAAGCGGTCACGCGCGCCCTCGTCCGGCGCGAGAGGCTCGTCGTCGGCGTACTGCGGATCGGCCGCGATCTTCTCCGCCACCGCCCGCACCTCGCGCTCGATCGCGGCGCGGTGGGCCGGTTCGCGGAGCAGTGCCTCGACCCAGTTCTCGGAGCCGTCCCAGGCAGGCACGTCGTGGTCGAAGAGCAGCTGGCCGAGCAGGATGCCCGTGCGGATGTAGGCGAACGTCCTGAAGGCGAGGATCCGGTGCGGCGTCTCGACGCGCGCCGCGAGCGCCGGGTCGTCCCGCACGATGCGGTCCACGATCCCGCCGATCGGCTCGTCTACGAGGGGGATCCAGAGCTCGTCGAGTTCGGGCACGACGGGATTATGCCCGCGGGGGAAGTAGCGTAGGCCCGCGTGGCCGGTCCAGACGAACTCCTCGCGGAATTGGCGGCGAGGCCGGGGGAGACCGGCCTCTTTCTCGACTTCGACGGAGTGCTCGCTCCGATCGTCGCCCGGCCGGAAGACGCGTCTCCGGCGCCGGAGACGCGAGCGGAGCTCGAGCGGCTCGTCGCGAAGTACGCACTGGTCGCGGTCGTGAGCGGCCGGACGGGCGAGGACGTGCAGGCGCGCGTCGCGGTCGACGGGCTCGTGTGCGTGGGCTCGCACGGGCTCGAGCTCGAGCCGCAGGCCGACCGCTGGCGTCGTGCCCTCGCGGCGTTCGCGGCCGATGCGCCGTGGCCGCCGGACGAGATCGAGGTGAAGGGGCTCGCGGTGGCGTTCCACTTCCGCGGTCGCGACGACGAACGGCAGGCCGTGCGCGAGCTCGACGCGATCGCGGAGACGGCACGGGAGGACGGGTTGGTGGCGCGCTACGGGCGCAAGATCCTCGAGGTGCTGCCGCCGGTCGGCTCACACAAGGGGACGGCGGTGCGGCGGCTGCTCGAGGAGCGCGGATTGCGACGCGCGCTTGCGGCCGGCGACGACACGACCGACATCGACTCCTTCGCCGCCCTCGACGGGCTCGACGTGGCGCTGCGGGTGGCCGTCACGTCTCCGGAGGCGCCGAGCGCGCTGCTGGACGCCGCCGACCTCGTGGTCGAATCGACGGACGAGTTCCTCTCCCTCCTCCGCCGGCTCTAGGCCGCGACCGAACGGGCCATGCCCCGGTGCCAGGCACCAGTACTAGTCCGAAGGGGACATCAACGCGAGGATCGAAGCAACCAGGCCGACCCCTTCCGTACAGGACATGTCCTGGTGCCTGGCACCAGGGCACGTCCGCTTCGGATGGGTCGGCGCGATGCTCGACCAACCTGAGAGCGGCGACTAAAGGAGAGCGAGCAGCTCGGCGAGCGTCGCGATTTTCTCGCCCTGCCAGCCGTCGCTGTCGCCGAGCTGCACGGCTCGCATGCCGACCGCTTCGGCGCCCGGAAGCTCCCCGGCGTCGCCGTCGCCCACGAAGATCGCCTCGCCCGCCTCCACGCCGAGACGCTTGAGCGCCAGCCGGTAGATCCTGGGGTCGGGCTTGCAGACGCCTTCGCTCGCCGAGAGGACAACGACGTCGAACCTCCCCGCGAACGGCGAGTCCTCCCACACGTCGGCGACCTCGCTCGAGCAGTTGCTGATCAGCCCGAGGCGGAGGCCGCGCGCGCGAAGCTCGTCGAGGAGGGAAAGAGCGCCCGCGGCCGGGACGAGCGAGCGGCGGGTCAGCTCCGTTCGAAGCTCCAGCACGCGCGCCGACCTGTCCGCGTCGAGCCCGAGAAAGGCGAGGTACGACTCGAACGAGTTCGTCCAGCGGCGATCACGCTGGTCGGTCGTTGCCCACTCCGCCGGCGTCAGGCCGACTGCCTCGATGACCTGGGCGTGGGTGGAATCGCCGTGCGGCCACCCCGCGACCGTGTCCCAGAGGTCGAAGACGACCGCCCGCGTCACGCCTTGTGCACGCGCACGGCTGTCCCGTACGAGCAGATCTCCGTCCACTGGCCGCCCATCTCGGACGTGTCGAAGCGCATGGCGATGATCGCGTTCGCACCCTTCGTCTCCGCCTCCTCGACCATGCGCTCCATCACCTGCTTGCGACTGTCGACGAGCGCTTTCGTCATCCCCTTGAGCTCACCACCGAGAATCGACTTCAGTCCGGCGCCGATCTGCGAGCCGAGGTTCCGGGAACGCACCGTCAGCCCCATCACCTCGCCGAACACCTCGTCCACCTCGTAACCGGGGATGTCGTTCATCGTCGTCACGATCATCGTTCTGCCTCCCTGTTGAGCACGTCCCAGGCTCGCCGCACGTCGTCCTCCGTCGTTCGCGCATTGCCGATCGCGAGGCGAAGGACGTATCGCCCGTCGAGCTTCGTGTGCG
>JAICZB010000053.1 GCA_025933895.1 Thermoleophilia bacterium | reverse complement strand
GCTTGGGCAGGAGATCATCAGCGGCACAGAACACCGCAATCAGCAGCAGGTCGAGGTCGGCGAGCATCGTGGCCCCCTTCGGTCGACGGTGACAACAAGCCACCGCCGACTTCGACCGGCTGCTTCTGGTCCCTACATCACAGCCGAAGCCGTGGAACTACTCATCTAGAGGACGAATGGCACGAGCATCTTGGTCGAACGCTTGTACTTCGGATACTCCTCGGGGAACTGCGCGGTCAGGTAGCGCTCCTCGACGGTCGCGCTGTAGAAGAAGTAGACGCCGGCAAGCCCGACGACCACGAGCCACGTCCAGCTCAGCGCGATTGCGGTGCCGACGCCCGCAACCAGGATGCCGCTGTAGATGGGGTGTCGAACCAGACGGTAAGGACCGCTGCTCACCAGCTCCGGCTCGTTCTTCCGGGTCATCGGAGTTCCCCAGTTGCGCCCGATGTGGAGGCGCGCCCAGACCGCAAACGCCAACCCGCCGGCAAAGAGCACGAGCCCGACGGCGGCGACCCAGGGTTCCTTGTTGAGTCCGTGGCCCCGAAAGGCTCCCACGCGAAGCAGGACGAACACCAGCACGATGATCACGACGCGGATTCGCACCTCGCGCGACCACGCGACACGGCCCCTCTTCATGGAAATAGCCGCCGCGAGCCAGTACAGCCAGAACGCCGCCCACCCGACCGCGAAGACGACCTCGACCGCTCGCACGTCGCTCGACGGTTGGGCTAGACGCGCTCGACCACGCAGGCGATGGCCTGGCCGAAGCCGATGCACATGCTCGCGAGCCCGTAGCGGGCGTTCCGCCGCTCGAGCTCCGACACGAGCGTCGCCGTGATCCGAGCCCCGGTCGCGCCGAGCGGGTGGCCGAGCGAGATCCCGCCGCCGTTCGGGTTCACGTCGCCGGCCTCGTAGCGCTCCCGTAGGCCCGTGTCGGCGAGGAACTGGCCGACCACCGACGCGAACGCCTCGTTCACCTCGATCACGTCGATGTCGTCCCACGTCAGGCCCGCCTTCGCAAGCGCCTTCGCGGAAGCCTCGGGGTTGCCGTGCAGCATGAGATGCGGGTCGACGCCGACGACGCCGAAGGAGACGAAACGTGCGCGCGGCTCCAGCCCGAGCTCCGACGCCTTCGCCTCGGAGGCCACGAGCAGCGCGGCCGATCCGTCGACGATCTGGGACGAGTTGCCGGCCGTCACGACGCCTTCGGGAATGAACGCCGGCTGGAGCGCCGCCATCTTCTCGAGCGTCGTCTCGCGCCGCACCGCCTCGTCGACGGCGAAGCGAACGCGGGTCGCCGTCGCGGCGCCGCCGGACTCGTCCGGCTCCGGCACGTCGAGCTCGATCGGGACGACCTCCTTCTCGAACCGCCCCTCGTCGATCGCTCGAGCGGCGCGCTGGTGCGACTCGTAGCCGATCCGGTCGAGCTCCTCGCGCGTCAAGTCCCATTGCTTCGCGATCTCCTCGGCCGAGATCCCCTGCATCACGATGTCGTGGTGCTCGTGCACGAGCGGCGACATCGAGCCGTTGTTCGACCCCATGGGGACGCGCGACATCATCTCGACGCCGCCCGAGACCACGAGGTCGAGCTGGCCAGACCAGACGGCCGCGGCGGCGTTGAAGCTCGTCTGCAGCGACGAGCCGCACTGGCGGTCGACCGTCGTCCCCGCGACGGAGACCGGCCAGCCCGCGGTGAGCGCGACGTTGCGGCCGATGTTCCACGCCTGCTCGTCGACCTGCGAGACGCAACCCCACTGCACGTCCTCGATCTCGGCGGGGTCGACGCCGTTCCGGCCGACGAGCGCGTTCACGACCTGCGCCGACAGCTCGTCGCCGCGAATGTGCGACAGGGTGCCGTTCTTCTTCCCGATCGGACTGCGGACGGCGTCGACGATCATTGCGCCGGGCCTTGTTGCGCCGGATTGGGTCATGCAAGAGACTGTACCTCGGTCGATGCTGCGCAAGAACGCGAAGATCGAGCTCCTGAAGCGGGTCCCGCTCTTCTCTGCGTGCTCGAAGCGCGAGCTCGGGGAGATCGCCTTGCTCGCCGACGAGCTCCACCTGCCGAAGGCCCGCAACCTCACGCGCGAGGGGACGGCCGGCTGGGAGTTCCTCGTCCTCATCGAGGGAGAGGCCGACGTCGTTCGCAAGGGACGCGTCGTCAACGAGCTCGGGCCCGGCGACTTCATCGGGGAGATCGCCCTGGTCTCGGGGAAGCCGCGAACCGCCACGGTGCGAACGCGAGGGCCGGCTCGGATCCTCGTCGTGACCGCGTCCGGCTTCAGGACGCTCATGCACGACGTGCCCTCGATCCAGGGCAAGGTCCTCGCGGCGCTCGCCGCGCGGATCCCCGAGGACTAGCGCCGGCTAGCCGCGACGCTCGGGCACGCGTGGCTCCGTGACGTGTCCGAGGTACGTCGGCGCGGCGAGGTCGAGGACGAGCCGCCGGCCCTCGGTGTCCCCCTGCCCGAGCTCCGCGAACGAGTAGCCGACGTCGCCGCCCAGCACGACCGTCCCCTCGTCCGTGTCCACGACGACGATCTGGTGACCCGCCGTGTGCCCCGGCGCCGGCACGAGCCGCACGCCCGGCAGGATCTCCGACTCGCCGTCGTGCTCGACGTACGTCGCGCCGGGAAAGTCGACCCACTCCCGGATCGTGTAGTCGTCCTGCGTCAGGGCGTCGGCGAGCTCCCGGCGCTGGACGTGGATCGGAATCCCCGGATAGAGCCGGTTGCCGCCGCAGTGGTCGAAGTGGAGATGCGTGTTGATCACCACGGCGACGCGGCGGACGAGATCCTCGGGCAGCGGGTGCGGCGTCGGCTGCCACTCCTCGTCGAGCTCGGGCGTCGAGTCGATCATCCCGGTGTCGACGAGGACGAGACCGTCCGGATGCTCGATCGTGTCGGAGAAGCCCGGCCAGCGGTCGCCGGAGAAGACGACCTCGCTGGTCAGGTGCCGACCGATATGGTCACGCGTGAGCACGGACTGAGCATATGGCGACGACGACCGACGCGCACAAGCTCCTCCTCGACGGAGCATGGATCGAGACCGGCGAGACGGTCGACGTGCGCTCGCCGTTCTCCGGCGACGTCGTGGGCCGGATCGCGAAGGCCGGAGCCGACGAGGCGCGCCGCGCCGTCGACGCCGCAGCGCGGGCGCTCGCGTCTCCGCTGCCGGCGCACGAGCGAGCTGCGATCCTCGACCGGATCGCCGGTCTTCTGCGCGAGCGGCACGAGGACATGGCGCAGACGATCTGCGCAGAAGCCGGCAAGCCGATCAAGACCGCCCGCGTCGAGGCCTCGCGCGCGGTCTCGACATACACGTTCGCGGCCGTCGAGGCGCGGAAGCTCGCCGGCGACGTCGTCCCGATGCAGGCCTCGGAAGCCGGCGAGGGGAAGATCGCGTTCACGTTGCGCCGGCCGATCGGGATCGTCGGCGCGATCTCGCCGTTCAACTTCCCCTGCAACCTCGTCGCGCACAAGCTCGCGCCCGCGCTGGCGGCGGGCTGCCCGGTCGTTCTCAAGCCGGCGAGCCAGACGCCGCTCTCGGCGCTCCTCCTCGCGGAGCTCGAGCAGGAAGCGGGCCTTCCGGCCGGCTGGCTCAACGTATTGGTGGGCCCGTCCGCCGCGATCGGCGACGTCCTCGTCGAGGACGAACGCGTCCGCATGATCACGTTCACCGGCTCGAGCGGCGTCGGCTGGGGGATCGCAGAGCGCGCAGCTCAGAAGCGCGTCCGGCTCGAGCTGGGCAACTCCACGCCGGTCGTCGTCGCAGCCGACGCCGACCTCGATCTCGCCGCCCCGAAGCTCGCCGCGAACGCGTTCTCGTTCGCCGGACAGAGCTGCATCTCCGTGCAACGGATCTACGTCGAGCGGCCGGTCCTGAACGACTTCCTCGAGCGCTTCCTCCCGAAGGTGGAGGCGCTCGTCGTCGGCGACCCCTCGGACGAGGCCACCGACGTCGGGCCCGTGATCGACGAGGAGTCGCGGACGCGGATCGCCGAATGGGTCGACGACGCGCAGGCGTCCGGCGCGAAGCTCCTCGCCGGAACGACCGACTCGGACCCGCTCGGCCCGATCGTGCTCGGGGAGGCGCCCGAGACGGCGCACGTCGTCTGCGACGAGGTCTTCGGACCGGTCTGCGTGGTCAACGCGGTCGACTCGCTCGAGGACGCGTACTCGCGCGCCAACGCCACCGAGTACGGGCTCCAGGCCGGGATCTTCACCGGCTCGATCTCGTCGGCGCTCGCGGCGGCGGAAGCTCTGGAGTTCGGTGGCGTCACCGTCAACGAGGCGCCGACCTTCCGCGCCGACCAGATGCCCTACGGCGGCGTCAAGGGATCCGGCAACACGAAAGAAGGCCCGGCCTACACGATCCGCGAGATGACCGAGGAGCGGCTCGTGGTCATCCAGGCGTAAGTCGGCACCGCCCGACGTTTCCCGTTTCCGGCCTGCGGGGACGCCGACCTCATGATCGGTCTGGGGATCGCGTTCATCATCGTCGGGATCGTCTTCCTGTTTCTGATCCCGTGGGTCGGGATCCCGGTCGGACTCGTCGGGCTCGTGCTGGCGATCCTCTGGGTGGCCGGTTTCGGTCGCCGCGCGGCCAGCAGCGACGCAGACGTGGAACGGCGTCGCGTTTGAGCGCCGACGTTTGCCTCGCAGGCAACGGATCCGGCGACTTTGTAACAGTGCCAGGTACGATGTAGGATCGAGTCCGGGCGACAGGGGAGCCCGTCGAGAATCGGCTTCAATAGGGCCTTGCGGGGTCTGCGGGAGGAGACGGATACGCAAGTGATCGAAGAGAGAACTGCCCAGTTGCAGCAGTGCATGTATCAATACTCACGGGCCATTTACCGGTCCGTGAAGGACATGATCGATCCGTACGCCGACCGGGAGACCCAGCTGGAATCGCGCCGCGGCGTGCTCATTGCCTGCGAGCAGACCATGGAGCGGCTGGCCACCGATCCTCTCTATTTCGCCAAACCCGATCGGGCACTGTTCCAGGACATCCGCCGCTTCTTCCCCATCACCGCGCAGGCTCAGGTCGCGTGGGCGGTGCAGGAGGGCGTGAAGGCCGCGGTCGACTTCATCGAGGAGCAGATCGAGTCCGGCCTGCTCGACGGCGGAGTCGCCCGGTGCCGGGCCACGACACGCAAGGGCAAGCCGTGCCAGCGGACACCGCTGCCGGAACGCGACTACTGCCCGTCGCACCAGCACCTCGAGACCAAAGCCGCGGCGTAGCTGGTTATCTCAGTCCCGCGGTAGCAGTTACCGTCACGAAACGCTGACGAACCGCGCCGGCCGGTAGCAGCTACCGTGACTGGAGCGTGACGGCGTTGACGGCGTGTTCCGCGAGACGCGGTGCCGCGCGCAGATCGGACCTTCTTTCTCTCAGGGCACTCAGACTTACCACGTGCTGCCGCCGCACGGAGCTGCGTCCCCGAAACGGGTCGGCTCGCAGCGGATGGTCGGAGCTTCGACCTGCGTCACCCGCTTCTGCGTTATCCACAGCTGCGATCCACAGCCGCGCCGCTGTAGTGTCCGGCGCGGGTGTCGCACGACACGGACAAGCTGATCCGGCAGCTCTCGCTCGTCGCCTTTCTCATGGCCGAGCGCCGCGCTCTCACGGCGCGCGACGTGAAGTCGAACGTCGAGGGCTACTCCGAGATGTCGGACGAGGCCTTCGCGCGCCGCTTCTACTCCGACCGCGCCGAACTGCTCTCGCTCGGCGTCCCGCTGCAGTCGCAGCGCGACGAGTTCACCGGCGAGGAGCTCTACACGCTCCGCTCCGAGCAGTACTTCCTCCCCCAGCTCGAGCTCGAGGACGAGGAGCTCGCCGCGCTCCAGACCGCGTTCTACCTCCTCGAGGGGAAGTTCGCATACGCCGAGCCGCTCCGTCTCGCGCTCCAGAACCTCGCGCTCGGACGTCCCGGCTTCGTCGAGGCGCCGACCGAGACCGCGAGCCGCGTCGAGGTGCTCGACCCCGACTACTCCCCCGAGACGCCGGGACGGCTGGCGAAGCTCGAGAACGCGATCTCGAAGCAGCGCACCGTCCGCTTCGACTACTGGTCGATCTCGCGGGACGAGGAGAGCGAGCGGACGCTGAACCCCTACGCCCTCCTCAGCGACAACGGGCTCTGGTACGTCGTCGGTCACGACCTCGACCGCGAGGAGATCCGCACGTTCCGCGTCTCCAGGATCCGCGGCGACATCAAATTCGCGACGCGGCGCGAGCGCGACTTCCGCGCGCCGGCGGACTTCGACGTCGAGATCTACCGCGGCCGGCCGCCGTGGCAGATCGGGGACATCGTCGGCACAGCACGGATCGAGGTGCGCGGCGACACCGCCTGGTGGGTGCGGCGCGTCTTCGGGGCGACGGGAAGGCTCGAGGACGGCGTCTTCGTGACCGACTATTCCTCCATCCCGCAGCTCGCCTCGTGGGTGCTGCGGCAGAACGGCCGTGCGGTGCCGCTCGAGCCGGCGGAGCTGAAGAGGGACGTCGCGGCCGCGCTGCGGCGCGTGCGCGAGCGGCACGAGGGCGAGTCGCCGCGGCCGGCACGCGAAGCGGCGGTCGCGGAAAGCGTCGACGGCAGCCCCGACCGCCCCGCCGGTCCCGTGGCCCCCGAGCGCTTCGCGGTTCTCCAGGCGCTGCTCGCGTATCTGCTCGCCGCGTGTGGCGAGGAGCGGGACGCCGAGATCCCCGCGTCGGAGCTGCTCGAGCGCTTCCCGTCGATCCCGGCGGAGGAGCTCGAGGAGCACCTGTCTCTCCTCAACCTCGTCAACTTCGGCGGCGGCTGCTACACGGTCTACGCAGAGCTGACCGACGGCTCCGTCCACGTCGACAAGGAGCTCTGGGGCGACACGTTCCGCGCCGCGCCGCGGCTGACGCCGCTCGAGGCACGCGCAATCCGGCTCGCGCTCGAGTACGTCGGGCCGATGATCGCGGCCGACGCGCACACGCCTCTCTCCCGCGTCCGCAAGAAGCTCGAGGAGACGTTCGGCCAGTTCGAGCTCGCGCGAACGCCCGAGCCGCACGTCGGCACGGAGGAGGTCGACCTCGTCTCGCGTCTCGCGCGCGGCATGCGCGAGCGGCGGCTCGTCGAGATCGAGTACCAGAAGGAGGCAGATTCCGAGCCCTCGACACGGCTCGTCGAGCCGTACTCGCTCGAGAGGCAATTGCCCAACTGGTACGTCCACACGTGGGACCGGACGAGCGACGGTGCCCGCTCGTTCCGCCTCGACCGGATGCGGAGCGCGAAGCTGACACGGGAGCGGTTCGAGGCCCGCGAGGGATTCGAGCCGACGCGGCTCCGCGACGCGCGCACCGCGAAGCTGCTGCACGACAAGGCGATCGCGCGCTGGGCGATCGAGCGCGGTGCACGGCCTCTCGCCGACGGATCAGCCGTCCGCGAGATCCCGGTCGGCAGCGACGAGTGGCTCGAGAGCGAGGTGCTGTCGCTGCGCGGCGAGGCCGTCCTGCTCGAGCCGGAAGAGCTGCGGCACTCCGTGGCCGAGCGTGCCAGGGCCCTGGCGAAGGAGCTCGGAGTCGAGCGCATGCGCGTGCGCGCGTAATACGCTTGCGTCAATGCCCCGCATCGACATCCCCACGTACCACAGCTGAGCGATCGACCACGCCGAGCGTGTCTCGGTGGCGCTACGCAAGCAGGAGCTGTGGAACCAGCTGCGCGACGCCGAAGCGGCGTCGCCTCGGCCGAGCCCCCCGCGCCGCCTGCGACTGTGGCTCAACCGAGCGTACGCACCGCAGCACGGCTGATCTCGGGCGGTAGGACCAAAGTCTGATTGATCGCGGTCTGCTGGTGTGCGACCTTGCGTCCGCAGTCGAACGGAAACGAGACGCACCACAAGGGGGTCTACTCATGAAGCGCGTACTAGCCGTGTTCTTCACGGCGGCGGTGCACAACGTCGGTCTTCCCGCCGGGTCCGCCCTCGCCATCTAGAAGCGCAGGGCGGACGAACCTCCTGAGCGCATGAGCCCCGAGCCGTCGTCGGCGACTCGGGCTCACCTCGTGCAGATAGTCCGTCGCCCGCTATCGCCCGGCGGGCAGCGTGAGCGTGAAGGTCGAGCCCGGCTCGGCGCCGGAGCTCACGTCGAGCGAGCCCCCGTGGGCCTCCGCGATCGAGCGGGCGATGAACAGGCCGAGCCCCGATCCCGGCTTCGAGCCGCCCTCCACCTCCGCGCGCGCGAACTTCTCGAAGATGCGGGTCTGCTGCTCGGGCGGGATCCCCGGACCGGCGTCCCTCACCGCGATCCGCACCGCGCCGTTGGCCGCTGCCGCCGAGATGCGCACCTCGCCGCCCTCCGGCGAGTACTTGACCGCGTTCTCGATCAGGTTGCCGAGCACCTGCCGGAGTCGTGCCCGGTCGCCGCGGATCGCCGGGATGCGGCCGACCACCGAGGCGACGACCGGTACCTCCTGCTGCGCGAGAACCGCCGTCTCGACCGCCTCGTCGACGACCCGACCGAGATCGACCTCCTCGAAGCGATAGCTGAACGTCCCCGCCTCGATTCGGGACGTGTCGAGCACGTCTCCGACGAGCTCCGCAAGCCGTGAGGTCTCGTCCCCGATGAGCGCAAGAAACGACTCGCGCTGCGCGGCCGAGAGCATCCGCCAGCGATCCTGCAGCGTGCGCGCAGCCCCGATGACGGCGGCCATCGGACTGCGCAGCTCGTGGGAGACGAGGGAGACGAAGTCGGCGCGAAGCTGCGAGAGGCGGGCGAGTTCCTCGACGCGTCGCCGCTCTGCCTCGTAGGCGCGGATGTTCTGCACCGCGGTCGCGACGAGGCGGCCGAGCAGCGCGACGAGCTCGATCTCGTCCTCGCTGAACGCGTCGGGCTGCTCGCGCGAGAGCGACAGCATCCCGATCGTGCGGGCGCCGAGGAGCAGGGGCGTCACGAGCTCGCTGCGCAGGCCGAGCGCGAGGAGCTGCTCGTCGGCCGGGTACTCGCGCTTGGTGATGTCGCGGCGCACCACGATCTTGCCGTCCAGCACGCGCTCCAGCAGGGAGCCCTGAATCGGGTCGGCGTTCCCGGGCGGAAAGACCTCGCCCGCGCCGCGCCCGGCAGTGGCCATCGTGGTCGCGGTCTCGTCCTCCACGAGCACGATCGCCGTCCGCTCGAACGGAACGAGGCCGCGCAGCTCGCGGATGAACGCGCCGAACGCCTCGTCGAGCTCGAGCGACGAGCCGAGAGCCCTCGCGCAACGATTCGCGGTCTCCAGGACGTCGACCCGGTGGCCCAGCTCGTCGCGCAGCCGTTCCGCCTCGGCCGCCCGCGACTCGGCGCGGCCCCGCTCGGCGTTCGCCGTGTCGCGGAGGCGACCGACGACGAGCCCAGCGAGCATGCCGACGAGGACACGGGCGAACGCGGTCTGCCACTGCAGCCCAGGCCCCAGATCGTCGATCGCGATCGTGGCCCCGGTCATCACGACACCGGCGACGGCGCCGCCCACGAGCCCGAACCGCAGCGCCGCTGCCGCAATCGGGATGAGATAGAGGGCGCGCCACGGCTCTCCGCTCTGGTACGAGAACACCGCGACGAAGCCGATGGCCGCGACTGCATCGAGCGCGAGCAGCAGCACTCGCGCGCGAACGCGGTCGATCCGTCCCAGCTCGATCGCCGAGAGCGCGCCGGAGAAGACGGTGACCGCCGCGAAGAAGCCGACGACCGCCCAGGCCCAGGGCCGATACGACGGCGGGAAATCCGTGAAGCCGACGGCGACCGCGCCGACCAGCACGAGGACGGCGCGTAACAGGACGAGCCAGCGCCCCGGCCGCTCAAGCACCGCGCTGCTCCAGCTGTGCGAGCGCCCACGCGGCGAGCTCGCGGGTCGAACCGTCAGGATCGTCGAGACAGGCGACCACCGCGTCCCGTTCGCCGTCCCCACCCACGTTGCCTGCCGCGACGAGCGCGTTCAGCCGCAGCCGGCGGCCGTCGTTACGCGGCACGTAGAGCCGCGCGAAGCGGCGCCTCAGCTCGTCCGGATCGCTCCGTAACCAGTCGACGAGGGAGACGTGCGGCGTCGCATCCGCCGGCAGTGGCTCGCCCGCGCGCCGCTTCTCGACGCCGCGGTTCCACGGACAGACGTCCTGGCAGATGTCGCAGCCGTAGACCTGCGCTCCGAGCTCGGCCCGGTACTCCGCGGGCGGCGGCTCAGGTGCCTGCGTCCAGTAGGAGAGGCAGCGGGTCGAGTCGAGGGTTCCGGGCTCGTCGAGCGCTCCGGTCGGACAGGCGTCGATGCAGAGGCGGCAGTCACCGCAGTCGAGGTCGAGCGGAGGGGTCGGCTCCAGCTCGACGTCCGTCACGAGCGTCCCGAGCACGACCCAGGAGCCGTGGCGCCGTGTGATGAGAAGCGTGTTCTTGCCGTAGAAGCCGACACCGCTGCGCGCCGCCGCCTCGCGGTCGACGTGCTGGTTCGCGTCGACGAGGACCCGGTAGGCGCCTCCCCCCTCCTGGCACAGCCGGCGGCCGAGCTCGTCGAGCTTTGCCCGCAGCCGGGCGTAGCCGTCGAACCACGTGTAGCGCGGCAGCCGGCCGTTGCCTGCCGGGCGCTCCGGCTCGGGGAGCCAGTAGCAGAGCGCTGCCGAGAGCACGGTGCGAGCGTCCGGCAGCAGCGTCTCGGGATGGCACGACTCCTCGGGTCTCGCCATCGTGAAGCGCATGTCGGCGAAGAGGCCGCGTCCGCGCCGCTCGCGGATGTGACGCTCGGTCTCGGCATAGGGTTCGGCCCGCGCCGCGCCGATCGCGTCGAGCCCCAGCTCCCGCGCCAGCGCCTGCAGTTCGGCTTGGTTCACACGGATAGTCTGCCGCGGTGCGCGCGGTTCGGATCCACGAGGACGGCGGGCCGGAGGTGCTCGTGC
>JAICZB010000108.1 GCA_025933895.1 Thermoleophilia bacterium | reverse complement strand
TACGAGAACGCAGCGATCAAGGCCGCCTTCGGCAGCGAGCACGCGTCCGGCTGGGTCCTCGCCGAGGACTCGGGCCTCGAGGTGGAGGCGCTCGACGGCCGCCCGGGGGTGCTCTCCGCGCGCTATGCGCCCGAAGGCCCGCCGGCGGTCGCGAAGCTCCTCGGCGAGCTCGTGGGCGTCGAGGACCGCCGCGCGCGCTACGTCTCCGAGCTCGTCCTCCGCGCACCCGACGGCCGCGAGCTCCGCGGCACCGGCAGGCTCGAGGGTCGGATCGCCCACGCAGCACGTGGGACCGAGGGCTTCGGCTACGACCCCATCTTCATTCCGGAGGGCGAGGAACGCACGGTCGCCGAGCTCGGCGACAAGTGGAAAGCTGCGCACTCCCACCGCGCGCGTGCCGCCGACACGCTGCTCGCCACGCTCTCCGTCTAGCCCGTCGTGACCTGGAAGCTCGCCGGGGCGAAGCTCGCCTCACCCCAGCCGCTGCCGTCCGGGTAGCCGGGCTGCCACTTGTAGAGCACCTCGATCGGGTACGCCCCCGGCGGGACGGAGGGGATCGTGGCCTCGAACCGATAGCTGCACAAACCTGCCACGTCCTGCGTGGCCAGCCGTTGCACCGGAGATCCGGCGACGGCCGCAACCGGCGAGGTGTAGACCGACGTCCACTCCGTTCCACCTGAGCCGAAGGCGAGATTCCAGTAGGCGAAGATCTCGGTGGCCTGCCCGGCGACGGTGCCGTCCTCGCCCGTGACGGGAAGCGCTCCGGAGATGGTCACGGTCGTACCGGAAGGCCCCGCGGCGGGGCTGAGGTGCGTGTCGTAGCCTGCCGGGCCGGTGACCTCCGCGCAGGCCGGCGCACTCGTCGTCGAATGAGCAGCCGCGGAGATCGAGCCTGCAGCCGCGATCGCCGCTACGAGGGCCGGAGTCAGGACACGGTGCTTCCTCATGACGCTTCTACGCCGGAGGCGTCTCCTCGCGTCCCGTGAGCGCCGACGACTGCGGCGCCTCCGTGCGCCGCTCCCGCCACCACCAGTTGAGCTCGCCGCCGAACACGATCACGTTCGCCATCACGTAGAGCCAGAGAAGCAGGATCGCGGGCCCGCCGAGCGTCCGCAGCGTCACGTTGACGTCGGCGAAACGCACGAAGATCGGCAGTGCCTGGAACGAGGCCTCCAGCACGACCGCGCCGAGGATCGCGCCCGGCAGCGCTTCCTCCCAGTGGACGGGCGTGTTCGGCAGCCATCGATAGACCACGAGGAGGAAGAGGAAGACGCCGACGAGGGAGGCTCCGATCGAGACGACGTACGCGAGGACCGGGCTGCGCGCGAAGGCTCCGAGGTTGTGCTTCAGAAACTCGACGCCGAATGCGCCGACCACCAGACTGACGAACAGCGTGACGAGGACGCTCACCGCCAGGGCGGCGGCGAGCAGCTTCCCGTGCAGGAAGCGGCGGTTGGGCAGCCCGTAGACGATGTTGAAGGCCGACTCGAGCGCGCTGAAGAACGAGAGCGACGACCAGATGAGGCCGATGCCGCCGATGATCCCGAGCGCCGCCGCGTTGTTCTGCACGCGACGGACGAGCTTGATGATGCTGTCGAGCGACGTTCCCGGGAAGGCGTGCTTGAGCTCGCGGATGAAGAAGTCCGAGGCCTGCGCGCGGTGGGCGAGGCCGAACAGCGAGAGCGTGAGGAAGACGAGGGGCACGAACGAGAGGAGCGCGAAGTACGCGACCATCGCCGCCAGGTGCGTGCCGCGGTCGGCGAAGAACTTGCGCACGAGCTGGCGGCGGCGAATCGTCACGCGCGAATCCTCGCTGATAGCCTCGACGGCAATGGAGGCGGCGCGGGCTCTCGCGGATCTCGTCGAGATCTCGCCGCAGATCGAGGCGGCCGCAGTGGTGGCCGCGGACGGGGAGATGGTGGGCTCGGTGGGCGTGCCGGAAGGGCGCGCAACGGTGCTTGCGCGAGCGGTGCGCGAGCTCGTCGACGGCGCGGCGTTCCGCAGCGAGGGCCGCGTCACGCAGCTCCATGCGGAGCTCGCGGGCGGCGACGTGTTCGCGGTGACCGGCGCCGGCGAGCGGACGATCGTGGCCGTCACGGGCGAGCGGGCATCGCCCGGTCTCGTCTTCTACGACCTGAAGCGGTGCCTGGCCGCGGTGGCCGATGAGACGTAGGTTGCTCACGCTCGCGGGCTTCGCGAGCGGCGCGCTCGCCGGCACCGCCGTGTACCGGCGCTGGTTCGGCGGCAGCCGGGAGCGGCTCGACCTCTACTTCGACGACGGCTCCTACGTCACGTTCGGCGCCGGCTCGTCCGAAGCGGCACTGCTTCTCCCGCTCGCGCAGCAGGTGCTCACAGTTGCTGGAAACGCCGGCGGCAAAGCCGCCGGCGTCCGGCAGCAAGACCGGGTCGCCAAAGGCAACCCTGGCGCTGGTCGAGGATGAACGACGCCGAGCTTCGGGAGGCGCTCGTCTCGGCGGCCTACCTCGAGGGCGACTTCGTGCTGCGCTCCGGCAAGCGCTCGCGGTACTACCTCGACAAGTTCCGCTTCGAGACGCGTCCGGACCTCCTCGGAGCGCTCGGGGAGCGCATCGCCGCCGCCGCCCGCGAGCACGAGCCGGAAGCCGCGCGTCTCGCCGCGCCGGTGCTGGGCGCCGTCCCGCTCGCCGCGGCGGCTTCGCTGTCCGGCGGGATGCCGTTCGTGATCGTCCGCGACGAGGCGAAGGGCTACGGCACCGCGAACCGCCTCGAAGGCGCCTACGAGGAGGGCGAGCTCGTGTGCCTCGTCGAGGACATCGTGACGTCCGGCGGGGCGCTCATCGACGCGATCTCGGCCGTCCGGGACGCCGGCCTCGTCGTCCGCACGGCGGTCTGCGTGATCGACAGAGAGGAGGGCGGTGCCGACGCTCTCGCGCGTCACGCCGTGCGTTTGCGACCGCTTTTCCGGGCAGGAGAGCTGCTGAACGAGGAGAAAACCCCCGCAAAACCGCATGGTTGAGCGGCAAACACGGAGTTGGTAGGGTCGTTCAGGCCCAGCAAGCGATCTACGACTGGAGGAGAGAGTGACGAAGCAGGAGTTCGTATCCGAGATTGCCCGCCGCGCGCAGTTGTCCAACCGCGATGCAGGCAAAGCCGTCGACGCGTTCCTCGACGCCGTCACCGACACGCTGAAGGGCGGAGGCGAGGTTGCGTTCACAGGATTCGGAAAGTTCTCGACCGCGAATCGCGCGGCGCGGACGGGGGTCAACCCGCGCAACCCGAGTGAGAAGGTGCACATCCCTGCGGCACGGGTTCCGAAGTTCTCGGCCGGTAGCGGCCTCAAGACGGCCGTCAAGCAGACGGCGTCCTACTAGACCAGCCAAGTCTCCTCCGAGGATCGAGAGGCCGCCCCCCGGGCGGCCTCTTTGGTTTCCCGGGAAGCCCTTTCCGGAGGTCCCCGTATCCTCAGTGACGATGAGCGACGCGGGTCACTTCGCGGATCGGCTCGCTGCCGCCGTGGAACGCAAGGGCGCGCCGCTGTGCGTCGGGCTCGATCCAGATCACGCGCTCATGCCGGAGCGCCTCGGAGTCGCCGAGTTCTGTCGCGGGATCGTGGACGCCGTCGCCGACGTCGCCGTCGCCGTGAAGCCGCAGTCGGCCTTCTTCGAAGCGCAGGGAGCCGAGGGCTGGGCGGCGCTCGCCGAGGTGTGCGACCACGCGCGCACGGCCGGGCTGCTCGTGCTCGTCGACGCCAAGCGGGGCGACGTCCCGTCGACCGCCCGCGCCTACGCCGCGGCCCTCGCGCCGCTCGCCGACGCGGTGACCGTGAACCCCTACCTGGGCCACGACTCGCTCGAGCCGTTCTTCGCCTGCGACGGGCTCGGCGTGTTCGTCGTCGTCAAGACCTCGAATCCGAGCAGCGTGGACGTCCAGGACGTTCAGCTCGCCGACGGAAGGCCGTTGTGGCAGCACGTCGCCGACCTCGTCGACCGCTGGGGAGCCGACGATGTCGGCGCGAGCGGTCTCTCCTCGGTCGGCGCAGTCGTCGGGGCGACCTTCCCGCAGGAGGTGGCCGAGGCCCGGCAGTTGCTGCCGCGGTCGGTGCTCCTTCTGCCGGGCGTCGGTGCGCAGGGAGCGCGCGCCGAGGACCTGGCCGAGGCGTTCTCGGTCGGGCCGGCGGGCGCGCTCGTCTCCGCGTCGCGCTCCGTTCTCTATGCCGACCGGGGCGCGGGCTGGCAGGAGGCCGCGGCGGCCGCGGCTCGGCGCCTCGCAGACGAGCTGCGATCGGTCGCCGTCGCAGGCTGAGCCGTGGAACGGAGCCGCATCACGCGCTGGGCGGCACCGATTGCCTTCCTCGCCGCGATCACGATCGGCGCGCTCGTCATCCGCGCCGGCCTGCAGCACGGCAAGCATCGCGCCACGACGCCGACCACGAGCGTGACGTCGAAGACGAAGAAGCACCACGGGCGCCGTCACCGGAAACCGCGCACGTACACGATCGAGCCGAACGACACGCTGGAGTCGATCGCGACCAAGACGGGCACGACCGTTGCCCAGCTCCAGCGGCTCAATCCCGGGATCAACCCGACGGCGCTCCGCGTCGGCCAGAGGATCCGCGTCCAGTAACCTCCGCCCAGGCGTGGTGCACCGGCAGTGATCGTCACCGTAACCCTCAACGCCGCGGTCGACCGGACGCTGACCGTTCCGAACTTCCAGTTCGGCCACCGGCACCGCGCATCGAACAGCCTCACGAGCGCGGGCGGCAAGGGCATCAACGTCGCACGGGCGCTGAAGCGGCTGGAGGCTCCGGTCGTCGCGACCGGGCTCGCCGGCGGCCGCACCGGCGAGCAGATCGTCGAGGACCTCGGCCTCGAGGGGATCATCAGCGACTTCGTCCGCATCGCCGACGACTCGCGCACCTCGATCGCGGTCCTCGATCCGACGGCGGGTGCGCTCACGGAGGTCTACGAGTGGGGTCCGGCCGTGCGGCCGGAGGAGCTGCGGATGCTGACCGACAAGCTCCACTACCTCTCGCGCGTGGCGACCTTCGTCGTCTTCTGCGGCTCGCTGCCGCGCGACGTCGAGAACGACTTCTACGCGGACGCGATCCACGACCTGACGCGCCGCGGCATCAAGTGCGTCCTCGATTGCGAGGGAGAGCCGCTGCGGCTCGGCGTCGAGGCGGAGCCCTATCTCGTCACGCCGAATCAGCAGGAGGCCGAGAGCCTCGTGGGCCAGGAGTTCATGGACGAGGAGGACTTCGTGATGGCGCTCGACACGATCGCCGACCTCGGTGCGCGCAACGTCCTCATCACCCAGGAGACCGCATGCTTTGCGCTCGTCCGCGAGGACCGGCGGGTGCAGCGGTTCCGGGCGTCGATCCCGCGCGTCGAGCCGGTCGCTCCCGTCGGAGCCGGAGACGTCCTCCTCGGCGGCTACCTGTCCGAGCGCTTCAACGGACGCTCGGCAGGCGACGCGCTGCGGACGGCGGTCGGTTGCGCGGCTGCCTCCGTCGTCGAGCTCGGGGCCGGGCGGTTCGACCCGCGCGAGGCTGCCCGTCTTGCGGGCGGGGTCGAGATCGTCGAGCTCGCGCCGGTCGAGACCGCCTAGCCGGTCGTCACTGCGCGGAGCCGGCCGGTGCCGTTGTGGTTTTCGGCCCAGACGACCCGGTTGTGCGCGAGCGCGGGACCGACGGTGTTCTGCCCGATGTTCGCGAGCGATCCGATGCGGCCGTTCCGTGTGAAGACGTCTCGTAGCCTGCGGCCGACGCGGTAGACGATCATCCGGTCGCTCGCTGCGAGTTGTGGTGCGGCGAACGAGGAGACCAGGACGCTGCCGAGCTTCGTCCCGTCGGTCGCCGAGAACCACGAGATCCTGTCGTGGTCGCCCGGTCCCGTGAGCACGGCGAGCACGTGCGAGCTGAGCGCGATGGCCTGGGGGATCCCGTGCACCTTGGGCTCGGCGAGCACTTGCCCCGTCGTGGCGTCAACGATCGGAAGCGTGGCATTGGTGGTGGCCGCGGGACGGTTGCCGTGGACGATCGTCGCAGGGATGTACGCGATGCGACCGACTGCCGCGGCGAGCTGGAGCGCAGGCTCCGCTCCGGGCAGCGGCGTCGACGTGAACTTCGTGCCCTGGCGCGTGACGACTCGGATCCCGCCGTCGGCGATCTTCTCCTTGCACGTCCCGCCCGAGAGGCAGGCTTCGGGATCGACGTACTCGACGTCCACCCACGAGTACGCGAGGACGCGGCCCGCTCCCGCCACGCCGCCCAGCCACTCGCCGGTGCCGTCCGTCGCGTGGGCGAGCCGGCCGAGCAGCCGCTCCGGCCCGCCGAACGAGGCGGCCAGGACGAAATCGAAGGGCGAAGGGCCATTCGCATTTCCGTGGAGAGTCCAGAGCGCCGAGGACATCCCCCCGGCAATCGCGAGCTGCGACTGGCCGCCGCTGACGTCCCAGCGACACGTCATGCTGTTGGACGCGGGCTGGGGAGCGCTCTTGTCCTTCCTGTCGTGCGAGAGCACGTGCACCTCCGCGCATGACCGGGAGCTGAACGGAGTCAGCCAGGCGGCCAGGTCGTTGTCCGCCGCGACAGCCGCGATCGGGCCGCTCGGGCTCTTGCGGAGGGTGTGGGCGGTCGGTCGTCCGGCCAGCGCTGAGCCGGCGAGGACGAGAAGTCCCGCAATCGCGAGGAGGGCCCGCACGGCTGGACGGTAGCTCGACCGTGTTAGGGCGTTGTCAAATTTCGCGTCCAGGGCGGGTGTTACCCTGCTCTTCTTGACCGAGCACGCAGCAGCCGAGCTGAACGCCGACGACGTCCAGCGGCTGCTGGAGCTCGACAGGAAGTTCGGCCGCGAGGGGCTCACGTTCGACGACGTTCTCCTCGTCCCGGCCGAGTCGCACGTCCTGCCGAACGACGTCTCGACACGCGCCCGTCTCACGCGCTCGATCGACCTCGCGATCCCGATCGTCTCCGCCGCGATGGACACCGTGACCGAGGCCCGCCTCGCGATCGCGCTCGCACGCGAGGGAGGGATCGGCGTCCTCCACCGCAACCTCTCGATCGACGCGCAGGTCGCCGAGGTCGACAAGGTGAAGCGGTCGGAGTCGGGGATGATCGTCGAGCCGGTGACGCTGCCGCCCGACGCGCCCGTGCGCGCCGCCCTCGAGCTGATGGCGCGCTACAAGGTCTCGGGAGTCCCGATCACAGACGACGAGGGGGTGCTCGTCGGCATCCTCACGAACCGGGATCTCCGCTTCGAGAACGACGTCGATCAGCCGATCTCGGCGCTCATGACGTCCCGCAACCTCGTCACGGCGCCCGTGGGCACGACGCTCGCGGAGGCGGAGGAGATCCTCCACCGCAACAAGATCGAAAAGCTCCCCGTGGTCGACGCGGACGGACGCCTCTGCGGGCTGATCACCGTCAAGGACATCCAGAAGAAGATCGAGTTCCCGGACGCGACGAAGGACGAGCAGGGACGCCTGCGCGTGGGCGCCGCGGTCGGCGTCGGTCCCGACGCGCTGGAGCGCGCGCAGGCGCTTGCCGCCGCAGGGGTGGACGTCCTCGTCGTCGACACCGCGCACGGCCACTCCGTGGGCGTGGTCGAGATGGTGCGCCGCATCAAGTCGAGCGTGGACGTCGGCGTGATCGCCGGCAACATCGCGACGGGCGAGGCGGCCCGTGCGCTGATCGACGCGGGCGCCGACGGTGTCAAGCCGGGCGTCGGGCCGGGCGCGACGTGCACGACCCGCGTCGTGGCCGGGGTCGGAGTGCCCCAGGTGTCGGCCGTGTACGAGGTGGCGCAGGTTGCCGCT
>JAICZB010000191.1 GCA_025933895.1 Thermoleophilia bacterium | reverse complement strand
GTGGAGGAGGTACGTGAGGTCGGTCCAGCCGTAGATCGGCCCGTGGGGATGGCGCCGGAGCGGGGCGCTCGGCCCGTCCTTCGGCCCGGCGAGGTTCGTCGTGCACGTGCTCGCCTGGTACGGGTCGCGGCACTGCGCCGACCAGCCGGAGACGAGCCAGAGGTGCGCCGGCAGGCTCCAGCCCCAGTTGGGCTCGAACATGTGGTCCTGGAGGACGAAGTTGCGCGCGTAGGCCCAGTAGTTCGGGATCTGGCTCCCGTCGTGGTAGCTCATGACGTTCGGTCGGCGGAGGCGGGAGCAGGCCGTGCTCCGCGGATTGCTCCGGCACTCGCGGATGATCCGCCCGTCGGTGACGCGGATGAAGCCGTCCATACGGCCGCCGTCGACGTCCTCCTTGCCGGCGAGCGGTCCGTGCGCGCCGCCCGAATCGACGAGACCTGTCCGTTCGAGGAACGGCTTCACGCACTGCCCGACCGCGTTCGGCACGCATACGGTCGGCACGCCTTCCTTCATCGGGATTCCGTCGGCGTGCGGATACGTGCCGAAGAAGGAGTCGAAGGAGCGGTTCTCCTCCATGATCACGACGACGTGACAGATCTTGTGGATGCCGCGTGGCGAGGAGGCGCATCGGTCACTCGACCGCGAGCCGCCGCAACCCGCGCTCGCACCGGCGGCGAGCAGGAGGGCGAGGCAGGTGAGGCGTTTCAGCTGAACGGCGGGTGGAGCGGAAGGATGAGCGGCGGGCGCGGCTTCTGGGCGAAGTCGAAGTCGTGGACGAGGTTGCCGAGGATCTTCGCATTCTCGCGCACGTCGGGCCGCGAGTCGGGGCGTCCGTCGGTGCGCGGGTCGATGCGCCGGCCGTGCAGGAAGTCGTCCTCGATGAACTTGAGGTACGCGTCGGAGCTGAGCACCTGGTGGTCGACGTACCCCGTCCTCGCGTACGGGCTGATCACGAGCGCGGGCACGCGCAGCCCGTAGCCCTCGCCGTCGACCCGCGGCGGCTCGACGTGGTCGTAGAAGCCGCCCCAGTCGTCCCAGGAGAGGAAGATCGCGGTCGAGTTCCAGTCGGGGCCGGTCATGATCGAGTTGATCAGGCGCGTGACGAAGGTCTGGCCGGCGGTCACGAGGGCCGGCGGGTGCTCGCTCATCACCTGCGACGGCGTGAGCCACGAGACCGCCGGAAGCTTGCCCTCGCGCGCGGCTCGGTAGAAGTCTCCCAGCCGCTGGATGTTGCCGAGCTGGTGGTCGCGGTGCACGGTGTCGAAGCGCGGCAGCGGATTCCAGATGCTGGGCGTCGACGGGCTCTGCGGCGACTCCGAGCAGAACATCTCGTTGTCGCCGCAGTCGGGCTGCTTCCCCTTCGCGATGTAGTAGCGCCAGCTCACGTGGTAGCGATGGAGGAGCCATGTCAGGTCGGTCCAGGGGTAGTCGAGCTTCTTGTGGTGGCCGGTCGCGCCGAACGGCGCCCGGAGCGCGGACTTGCAGCTCATCGGCGCGCCGTGCTTCGCGCAGCGGGCCGACCAGCCCGAGACCAGGGACAGGTGGGCCGGCAGGCTCCACGAGTTCACGCCCTCGAACATGTGGTCCTGGAGGACGAAGCTGCGCGCGTAGTCCCAGTAGTTCGGGATCTCGTGCCAGTCGTGGTAGCCCATCACGTCCGGCTTCCTCGGCGTCAGCGAGCAGCCCGGGTTGTCCGTGTCGTGACAGGCGAGGAAGCGTCCGCGGCGCGCCTGGCGCTCGAAGCCGTCCATCTTGCCGTGGTCGATGTCGCGGATCGCGTCGCTCGTGTCGTGCGGGCCGCCTGCGTTGCGATCCGACGTGTCGTGGTACGGCCTGACGCACTCGCGCGTCGTCGGGTCGGGGTTGCAGACGGCCGGCACGCCGTTCTTCATCGGGATTCCGTCGGCGCCCGGGTACGTGCCGAAGTAGGAGTCGAACGAGCGGTTCTCCTGCGTGATGATCACGATGTGGCGGATCTTGTGGATCCCGCGCCGGACGCCGGCGCGCGCCTCGTGTCTGTGGCCGGGCAGCTCGGCAGATCCCAGGAGCAGGCCAAGGAGAAAGACGCCCGCGACGCCCACGACCAGGATGCGCTTCAAGGCGAACGCAGGCTAGGTCGCGCGTCTTAGAGCAGCGTGAGCTGAATCTAAGAAGGAGCTAAAGGAACATGACCCACGAGCGGGTCGCGCCGCAGGCGCAGTCCTTGTGCTTCGCGGCGCAGCTCCGGCAATCCCAGTACTCCCACCAGATCCATTTCAGGTGTTGCACCTCCAGCACGAGGAGGGCGAGGATCCAGAGGAAGATCGCGGTCCGCGACACCCCCGCAAGGTGACATAGGAACGGGCGGCCCGCAATGGGCCGCCCGACTCATCCTCGTAGTGCTTTCGGCCTACCAGCGCCTGGCGCCGGTTCGGCCGAAGCCGCCGGTGAAGAGACTGATCAGCCAGATCAGCGCGAGCACCGCGGCCACGATGAACAGCCAGTGCACGACGAATCCGACGCCGAACGCAATGACGGCCAGAATCGCCAACAGAATCAGCAACAGCATCTCTCACCCCTCCTTCCGCCCGAACGAAGGGCCTGTTTTCGGGTTTCGGGACTGAAAACGGCAAAAGCCCGAACCCGGTTACGCACGTACCCTCCAGGACCGATGAATCTCGCAGAGGCAGTGGTCTCGGAGGAGTTCTCGCCGGACGAGCGCGCGCGGGCGCGCGCCTACCACCGGCCGCTCTATCTCGCCCTGTTGCTGGACCTGGCTCTCGGCGCCGGCGTGCTCGCGGCTCTCGCCTGGACCCCGCTCGGGGATTGGCTCTTCTCGCCGTTGCGGTCGCTTGCGCCCGTGGCCGCCGCAGCCGCGTACGCCGCCCTGGTCACCGCGTTCTCGACCGTCGTCCGGACACCGTTGGCGTTCTGGCGCGGCTGGTGGCGGGAACGGCGCTGGGGCTTCTCCACCCACGGCGCCGCCGGCTGGCTCGCGGATCGCGGCAAGGGCCTCGCGGTGTCGCTCGTCCTGGCGGCGGCCGCGTGGACGTCTGCCGTAGCGCTCGCGCGCGCGCTGCCGGGCTGGTGGGCGCTGCCCGCGGGCGCCGCGCTGGCGCTGGCGGTGCTCTTCCTCTCGTTCGTCGCGCCCGTCGTGCTCGAGCCGCTCTTCAACCGCTTCAGGCCGCTCGAGGACGAGGCGCTCGCGGACGACCTGCTCGGGCTCTCGCAGCACGCCGGCGTGCCGGTACGGGAGGTGCTCGTCGCCGACGCTAGCCGTCGCACGACGAAGGTCAACGCATACGTCTCCGGCATCGGCCGCACGCGCCGCGTCGTCCTCTTCGACACGTTGCTGGCAGCGACCGACCCGACGGCGGTACAGGTGGTCGTCGCGCACGAGCTGGGACATCGCCGCGACCGGCACGTCGCGAAGCTCACTGCGCTCGCAATGGCCGGCGCCGCTGTGGCCGTGGCGGTTCTCTGGGCGGTGCTGGGGACGCGGATCGGCGACCCGCGCACCTTGCCGGAGGCGCTCCTGCTGCTCCTCGCCCTCGAGCTGGCCGCGGCGCCTGCGCTCTCTTGGCTCTCGCGCCGCTACGAGCGCGTGGCCGACCGGTGCTCGCTCGACCTCACGGAGGAGCCGGCCGCCTTCGCCCGGGCACATCTGGAGCTGGCACGGCGCAACCTCGCGGATCTCGAGCCGCCCCGGCTCGTCTACGTCCTCCTCTTCAGCCACCCGACGCCGCCCGAGCGGCTCGCGCTCGGTCGAGCCTGGCGCGCTGCGCACGGCTGAACGCTGGACTTTCGCAGCGCGATATTTGTTGCCTGCGCGCGAGCAATCGCTCTACGCTGTATCCCGAAAGGGCGCGGTTGAGGGACCGCCGGGTGAAGCGCAAATGAGTGATCGCCGCGAGAAGCACGACCCTGCCGAGCAGGACATCCTGCACGAGGTCAACGCGCACGTGCACGAAGCGGCCAGGCGGTTCGAGGGCACCGGGCCGGAGCGGGACCGCTGGGAGTTCACCTGCGAGTGCGGCGCGCCGGACTGTCGCGTCCCCGTCTCGCTCACGCTGGCGGAGTACGAGGCGCTCGGCGCGGCCGGCCGCCCGGTGCTGGCGCCGGGCCACAGCAAAGTCGACGCGCTCTAGCCGCCGACGCGGATCTGCGACGCGCATAGAGTCAGGGGCTGTGGCTCCCGTCGACCTGACCGGCAAGAGAGCGATCGTGACCGGCGCCTCGTCGGGCATCGGCCGCGCGACGGCGGCCGCACTGGCGGGAGCCGGAGTGCGCGTCGTGGGCGGAGCGCGGCGCGTCGAGCGGCTCGAGACGGAGGTCGCGCTCGAGCTCGACGTCGCCGACGCCGTGAGCTCCAAGCGATTCGTCGCCGAGGCCGTCGACCGGCTGGGCGGCCTCGACATCCTCGTCAACAACGCCGGGCTTGCGCTCGGTCGCGCGCCGTTCGACGAGTCGAGCGAGGAGGACGAGGCGCCCGTCTTCGCGGTCAACGTCGCCGGCCTCGTCCGGATGACGCGGCTCTGCCTGCCGCACTTCGGCGACTGGGGCCACATCGTGAACATGGGCTCCGTCGCCGGCCGCCAGGCCTACGAGAACGGTGCGACGTACGTCACGTCGAAGTTCGCCGAGCGCGGCTTCACCTACGCGCTGCGCGAGGATCTGCTCGGCCGGCCGATCCGCATCACGAGCGTCGATCCCGGCCTCGTCGAGACGGACTTCTCGCTCGTCCGCTTCAAGGGCGACGAGGAGAAGGCCGCCGCCGTCTACCGGGGCGTCGACGCGATGCAGCCGGAGGACATCGCCGACTGCATCCTCTTTGCGCTCACCCGGCCCTGGCACGTGAATGTGGACGAGCTCGTCGTCAAGGCGCGGAATCAGTCGTCGGGCGGGCGGATCCTGCGGGACGAATGAGCTGGCGCGTCGTCATCGTGACGCGGATCCCTCCGGTGCTCTCCGGGTTCGACGCGGTCGTGCGGGAGGCGGGCCACGAGACCGTCGCATTGCTGACGATCCGCAGCCCGGGTGGAGGCCCTGCGCCCGGCGACTCGAACGTCGAGCTCGTGCTGGGCGCACCGGATGAGCTCGACGTCCTCCTGCCTGCGCGCAGGAGCACGATCGCGCCGCTCCTCGCCTCCGTGCAGCCCGACCTCGTCGTCTGCATGGGCTTCCCCTGGAAGATCCCCGCCGAGGCGCTCGCCGTGCCTCGACTCGGCTGGCTC
>JAICZB010000194.1 GCA_025933895.1 Thermoleophilia bacterium | reverse complement strand
GTCCGGCTTCACGAACTGCATCGCGTCGTACATCGCCATCCCGGCGTAGACGTCGCCGCCGGGCGAGTTGATGTAGAAGCGGATGTCGGTGTCGGGGTCCTCTGCCTCCAGGAAGAGGAGCTGGGCGACGATGAGGTTCGCAGCCGATGCCTCGACCTCGGTGCCGAGGAAGACGATGCGCTCCCGCAGGAGCCGCGAGAAGATGTCGAAGGAGCGCTCGAAGCGACCGTCCGACTCCACCACCATCGGCACGAGGTGGTTCGATACGCTACTCATTGGTTGCACATTAATACGCAACTAGGAGGTTGCGCAAATGCCAGTCGAGCGGATAGAGGTCGAGCGGGAGATCGTCGTACCGGAGGAGCCCGACGAGGTATGGGAGGCGCTGACGGAGCCGGAGCGGCTCGAGGAGTGGTTCGCATCGGACGTGGAGCTCGACGTGCGGCCGGGTGGCGAGGGAGTCTTCCGGTGGGGCGACGGCGACGAGCGGCGCGCGGTCGTCCGCGAGCTCGAAGAGGCAGAGCGCCTCGTCCTCGACTGGGACGACGGCGGGACGGTCGCAATCGAGCTCGAAGTCGTCGAAGAGGGGACGCTCGTGCGGGTCGTCGAGACGTCGCCGGAGTTCGCCCCGGCCCTGGAGCTGCGGTCGCTCGCGTGGACGGCCGCGGCGGCGTAGACCGCGTCTTTGCGGCTCTCGGGGACGCAGGTCGCAGGTCGCTCGTCGAGGCGGTGGCGACGCGGGGCACGGCGACCGCGACGGAGCTCGCGGCGGAGCTGCCGGTCACGCGCCAGGCGGTCGCCAAGCAGCTGTCCGCGCTCGCCGACGCCGGCCTGCTGCGCGCCACGCGCGCGGGCCGCGAGACGCGCTACGAGGTGACCCCGGCGCCGCTGGAGGACGCCGTCGAATGGATGGTCTCTGTCGGCGCGGCCTGGGACGAACGGCTGTCGGCGCTCCGCCGAAGTCTTCGGAGTTACGGAAAGAGCCGCTCGATCCGCCAGCCGCCGGGCGGCTCTGGCTCGTAGCGGAAGCGGTCGTGCAGGCGGCTCTCGCGGTGCTGCCAGAACTCCCAGGCCCGCGGTTCGAGCACGAAGCCGCCCCACGTCGGCGGCCGCAGCACGGCGCCGCCGGCGAGGTCGTCCTCCAGCTCGGCGAGCCGCTCGTACAGCTCCGTGCGCGATCCGAGCCGGTCGCTCTGGCGCGACGCGAGCGCGCCGACCTGCGCATCCCGTGGCCGCGTTGCGAAGTACGCGTCCGACTCCGCCTCCGACACGCGCTCGACCGTCCCCTCGACACGAACCTGTCGGCCGAGCGGCGACCAGTGGAAGAGAAGCGCCGCCTGCGGGTTCGCCTCTAGGTCACGCCCCTTCCGCGAGGTGTAGTGCGAGAAGAAGACCAGCCCGCGCTCGTCGAATCCCTTCAGCAGCACCATCCGGGCCGACGGCGCACCGTCGGGAGTGGCGGTGGCAAGCGCCATCGCCTCCGGCGCCTCGAGCGCCGTGGACGCCTCGGCGAGCCAGTCCCGGAACTGCTCCAGCGGATCGGTGGCGAGGTCGGAGCGCCGGAGCTCGGCCTCTCCTTCCACCCTCAGAGCTTCTCGCGCAGCTCGGCCGGCCGCAAGATCTTGCCGCCGAGCTCGCCGTCGGTCGGCACGAGATCCCTCACGACTCTCAGCACCACCTCGGCCTCGTCGCTGAGCGGGCTGAGGATCTTGTTCCCCTTGAGCAGCGCCTTTCCGCGCGGACCGGTGTGGACGGCGAGGTCGCGCTCCGCGTAGCCGCGCTCGCGGAGGAGCTCGTTTGCCTGCTGAACGGCATCGCTCACTGGGCGTGTTCTAACGGAACAGGTCCGTCTCGGGCGGGATGACGAGGTCGGCGGCTCGCATGTCGCCCCGGACGTGGAGGCCGCGGACGACCGCGACGGGGACGCGGCCGAGCTTGCCGAAGACGAGCTGGGCGGCGCCCGCGATCTCGTCGGCGACTGCAATTCGGGTCGCGTGCAGCTCGTACCCGGTCGGGTCCCGCTCGCCGGCGAGATCGAGTACGACCTCGACGCCGGCGGCTCCGATCGCAACGTCCGTCGTCGCAGCCCGCCAGGGCCGCCCGAAAGAATCGGTGACGATCACGCCGACGTCGACGCCCGTCCGCTCGCGCAGCTCCTCCCGTAGCCGCGTCGCGGAGGCGTCGGGATCGACCGGTAGGAGGACGACCGTTCCCGGCTCGGGCGTGTTCGAGGCGTCGACACCGGCCGAGCCGCAGACGTAGCCGTGCCGCGTGCGCGCGATCAGGAGCGGGGGCCGCACCCGAACGAGCTCGGCGGCCTCGTCGAGGATGACCTGGATCCGGCGCGGGTCCGCCTCGGCTCCCGCAAGCTCTCGGGCCCGCTCCGACGGCTCGACGTCCGCGAGGGCCACGACGCGGCCCTCGACCTTCGAGACGGCCTTCTGCGCGACGACGACGACGTCGCCGTCCGCGAGCTCCGTCCGCTCCGCGATGAGTTGCGCGAGGTCGTCTCCGTCGCGGAGCTCCGGCAGCCCCTCGATCGGCGTTACAGAGAAGCCCGGCGCGACGTCCTTGACGAGGATCAGCGTCGGGTTGTCCTCGTCCCAGAGGCCGTGCAGCTCCTCGAGCGCGACGAAGCCGAGCGCCTCGTAGAACGCGCGGGTTGCGTCGTAGCCGCGGCTTGCCCGTGACGGGCCGAGCGTCTTGACGTGGAGGTAGCGGATCCGGTTCGCGCGGCACCACGACTCGGCCGCTTCGACGAGCGCCCGCCCTATCCCGCGGCGATGGTGCACGCGCTGGACGCCCATGACGTAGAGCTCCGCCGCCCGCGGCCCGTGCTGCTCGAGGCAGAGGAAGCCGGCGTCCGGCTCCACCGCGAACGTCGGCAGAGTCGCCGCGTCCCGGATGTACGCCGCGGTCGCCTCCTCGATCCCGAACCACTCCGGCAGGTCGCGGAGAACGGCCTCCGCGATGCGCGACCGCTCCGCCGGGTCCGTGATCTCGACGACGTGCGTCACGGCAGCCCGGTGACTCGCACGCCGGCGTGGCCCTTGTAGCCCTTGTTGAGGTTGACGATCACGGCGGTCATTCCCTCGAGGGCACGCGCGCCCGCGAGCGGCCCGGCATCGAGGGCGCGCCCGTCCACGACCTTGGCAGCGAGCTCGAGTGCGAGCGCCTTCGCGTCCGCGTCGTCGCCGCAGACGAAGACGTCCTCGTCGGGACGTCCGTGAGCGAGCTTCCCGGCGGCGAGCGAGTGGAGGCCGGCGGCGACAGGGCCGGCGACGAGTTCCTGCGTCCGCTCCGCGAGCGAACGCTGGTCGGACCCAGGCCGCGCGCCGTCGCGGCCGAACTGGAGCTCGCTCGCCACGCTGAGCACCGGCGTATTCCCGAGCGCATTCACCAGCGCGGTCGCGGTCGCGAGCGCTGCGTCCGCCACCGTCGCGAGCACGACGAGATCGACGTTGCGGACCGCCTGCTCGTTCGCCGCCCCGCCGGCCGCGCCGACCTCACGCGCCTTCTCCTCCGCCCGCGCGGCGTCCCGCGACCCGATCACGACTTCGTCGCCCGCGTCGACGAGCCTGACCGCGAGCGCAAGCCCGAAGTCGCCGGTTCCGCCGACGATCGCGACCTTCACGACGCCTTCTCCGCGACATAGACGCGATTTCGGCGCGTTACGGTGAACGGATACGGCTCGGCCGGCGCCTCCAGCGGCCCGAGGAGCTCCGTCGACGCGTCGAGGAACGCCTGCAGATCGTCGCGCGTCTGCCACAGCGTGTGCGCATCCGTGTCCCGCTCCTCCACGCGCGCGAAATGTCGCGCGAGAACGTCGTGGTAGTCGTCCCCCTCGGCGGACGGCGGATGGAGCCGAGCCCATAGCTCCTCCATGTGCCGGTCACGGTTGTAGATCCCGACGAAACGACCACCGGGACGCAGTACGCGAGCGAGCTCGCGCACGCCGGCCTCGACGTCGGGAAGGTGGTAGAGCACCCAGTTGCAGACGACGACGTCGAACTCGCCGTCCGCGAAGGGCAAGTCCTCGATCCCGGCCTGTCGCGCGTCGACTCCGCGGGCGCGGGCGCGCTCGACCATCGGCGCGGCTGCGTCGACTCCGACCACCGTGGGAGCGGCGACTGCTCGTGCGAACACGCCGTCCCCGCAGCCCGCATCGAGGACGCGCTGCGGTCGCATCTCCGCGACTGCAGCGAGAGCCTCGACCCACGGCTCCTCGCCGCGCACCCAGCCGGTGACGTTGTGCCGGCGACGCTCGAGCCGCACGCTCGTCGCGTACTCCCGCTCGAGGAGCTCGGGATCGTCGAGGCTCACGCCGGCACAGCTCCGAGAGCAGCTTCGGCGAGACGGCGCCGCGCGTCGCGGTCGCGCATGAGCGTCCCGGTCACGATCGGCCGGACATCTCCGAGCCCGTCGAGGTCGCCGGCGTCGGCCTCGTCCACGAGGAGCGCATTGATCAGCCCCGGGTAGCAGCTCGCGAGGTGCCTCGGCGAGGTTCCGCCGGCGAGTCGACGCAGCATCCTGTCTGCGGGGCCTTTCACCGCGCGGCCGTCGATGAGCGGGCTCACGGCGACGCACGGCACGTTCCGCCGGGCGACCGCCTCGCGCAGCTCGCGCACCGCCAGGATCGGCCCGAGCGAGACGTACGGGTTGCTCGGGGCGAGCAGGATCAGGTCCGCGCCGGCCACCGCCTCGAGCACGCCCGGCGCCGGCCGCGCCGCATCCGCACCCTCGAAGTGCACGGCATCGACCTCGTCGCGGTGGCCGCGGCCGACGAACCACTCCTGAAACGGGAACGCGCCGGCCGGCGTCTCGAGCCACGTCCGGAGCCGGTCGTCGGTCGCCGGGAGCAGCCGGGTCTCGACGCCGAGCGCTTCCGCCAGCTGCGCGGTGACTGCCGAAAGCGGCTCGCCGGCCCGCAGCGCCTCCGTGCGCACGAGATGGAGCCCCAGATCGCGGTCGCCCAGGGCGAACCAGTCCTCGCCGCCGAGCGTCCCCACCGTCTCGAGAGCGCGCCAGGTCTCGTCGCTGCGCCCCCACCCGCGGCGTTCGTCCGCGAGGCCGGCGAGCGCGTACAGGATCGAGTCGAGGTCCGGCGACACGTGGAGCCCGAGCAGCTCGACGTCGTCGCCGACGTTCCCGACCACGGTC
>JAICZB010000175.1 GCA_025933895.1 Thermoleophilia bacterium | reverse complement strand
TCTACGTCGACTACTCCGGCCGGCTCCAGCGCGCCCAGATCGACACCGAAGAGCATCCGGCACCTTGAGATACCGGCAGCTGGGCGACAGCGATCTCCGCGTCTCGGAGATCTGCCTCGGCACGTGGACGACCTTCGGCGAGTCAGTCGGTGACGACGTCGCGGCGACGCTCGTCGAGGCCGCCTTCGACGCGGGGATCAACTTCTTCGACACCTCCAACAACTACGGCGTGCCGGCCGGCCGGGCCGAGGAGGCACTCGGTCGCGCGCTGGCGGACCGGCCGCGCGACTCCTACATCGTGGCGACCAAGGTTTGCGGGGAGATGCCCAACGGCGACCGCGGCCTCTCGCGCGGGCAGATCCTGAAGCAGATCGACGCCTCGCTCGCGCGGCTGCAACTCGACCACGTCGACCTCTACCAGTGCCACCGCTACGACCAGGACGTCCCGCTCGAGGAGACGCTCGGCGCGCTGACCGAGGTCGTGGACGCGGGCAAGGTCCGGTTCGTCGGCGTCTCGAACTGGAACGGCGAGCAGATCCGCCGCGCGGTAGAGCTCGCGCGCGAGCACGGCTTCGCGAAGATCGTCTCCTCACAGCTCCAGTACTCGCTTCTGCGCCGCGACGCCGAGCAGGACGTGATCCCTGCCTCGCGCGAGAACGGGATCTCGCAGATCCCGTGGTCACCGCTCGCGCAGGGGGTGCTGACCGGGAAGTACCGGCCGGGAGAGTCCTTCGCCGACGAGACGCGGGCCGCGGCGCGAGGCGACGGCTTCATGTCCCAGTACCTCGGCGACGACGTGCTCGAGCGCGTGGAACGGCTGGGGCCGATAGCCGGGGGCCTCGGGATCACGATGGCGCAGCTGGCGCTCGCCTGGCTGCTCCAAGAGCCGAACGTCGCGAGCCCGATCGTCGGCGCGTCCCGTCCAGAGCAGGTGCGCGACAACGCCGCGGCGTCGGAGGTCCGTCTCGACGACGAGACGATGCGTGCGATCGAAGACGCCCTCGCGCCTATGTAAAGGTGAGGATGTGGAAGAGCTCGACGTGGAGGCCGTTCGCATCGAGATGGGCGACCTTGGCGATCCCGTCGCTCTCCTCGAAGCGGAGCACGAGCTCCGCGCCGACGTCTTCGGCGGCGTCGAGCTGGTCGAGCCGGAACGAGAGGGTGGAGGTCTGCTCCCCGTTCACGTAGAGGAGCCGCGCCTCGACGTTGTTCGTGCGGCCCGAGTCGTGGCCTTCGCGGAGCTGGAGCTCCCACTGTTGCCGCGGCGCGGCCCAGTCCTCGAGGGTCGCGGCCAACACCGTCAGGGCCTCGTCGACCTCGACGTCGATCCGGTCGTCGGCGCGCTCGGCGGGCGTCGGGCGAGGATCCACGTGCATCGTCGCCATGCGGATCCGGTGCCCGCGTGAATCGGAAGCTAATCGTGTTCGTGCCGCGCGAGGCGCTCGACGGCGTCCGCGCGGCGCTGTTCGAGGCGGGCGCGGGGCGGATCGGCGACTACGAGCGCTGCTCCTGGTACACGGAGGGCACGGGCACGTTCCTCGGCGGCGAAGGGACGTCGCCGAGCGTGGGCCGGGCCGGTCGGGAGGAGCGGGTCGCCGAACTGCGGCTCGAGACGGTTTTTCCGGTCGAGCGGCAGGACGAGGTCGTCGCCGCGCTGAGGCGCGCGCACCCGTACGAGGAGCCGGCGTTCGACATCTACGAACTCGTGTGAAGGCACGGTTGTTCACCGACGGCGGCGCGCGGGGGAATCCCGGCCCGGCGGCGTTCGGCTACGTGCTCGAGGCGGAGGACGGCACCGTGCTCGCCGCGCACGGCGAGGCGATCGGCGTCGCGACGAACAACGTGGCGGAGTATCGAGCACTCGTCGCCGGCCTCGAACGGGCGACCGAGCTGCAGGTGGGTGAGGTCGAGGTCGTCTCCGACTCGGAGCTGCTCGTGAAGCAGATGAACGGCGAGTACCGCGTCAAGAACGAGGCGCTGAGGGAGCTCTCGCTGCGGGCGGCACGGCTCGCGCGGCAGGTCGGGAAGGTGCGATACACGGCCGTCCGCCGGGAGCAGAACGAGCTCGCCGACCGGCTCGTGAACGAGGCTCTGGACGCGGCCGGTCGCTGAAAGGCGGGGCTATACTCCGGAGCCCACGCGGATGTAGCTCAGTTGGCTAGAGCGTCTGCTTGCCATGCAGAAGGTCGTGGGTTCGAGTCCCATCATCCGCTCTAGGAAAGTCCCGCTCAGGCGGGGTTTTTTGTTGGCGGCGACAGCGTCTGGGAGCCGATCCGCGTGTTCTGCAACCGGTTTTGCAAGCGGTTGCCATTTCCGAACACGTGCAAGGTGGGCCCTTCGACGGCCGCTGCAGTCGCCCCGTAACCGACCTGATGGGTGACCTCGACCCGACCGACATCCGGAACGCCCCGCAGCCCGGCTACGTGGTGACGCCCGAGGATCGGGAGCGGTGGGAGCTGACAGGGCGATGAAGACTGCTGCTGCTGCCTGGATGGAGACGCCCGGATGATATTTCCGGACTCAACACGCAGAGCGCCTGAGGGAGGGCGGCCCGCGACGAGCTGCCCTCCCTCCTAGGGTTTAGCGAGTGCGCTCAGCCATCCCAAGAACCAGGTGACCGATCCCCGAATGCAGCGCACCGTGTCCTAGAGCACCGGGTTTGACGCACTGTGGATCGACCTGAAGGTAGTGCTGCTGTGTCCCGGACGTAACGACGTCGAGGGCGGTGCGCGGCGTTGCCGTCGCCGCGTCCTTTCCGAACAGGAAGCCGTCGGTCGAGCTGCCGAACTGGCTCACCGGCAGACCGTTGGCGTTCGCAACACCGCCGCTGCGAGTGAAGTAACACGCCATGAAGATTTGGAAGGTGCCCTCCGCCTCGAGCTTGACCGTCTTTACGCGCTTGCTCAAGCTCGCCACTTGCTTCTTGAGGGCTTTGAATTGCTTTGCCCTCGGGCCGCTCGACCGCTGGCTCGCGGGCGAGGCTGCGACGTACATGGCCCCGGCGACCACCGCGACCGCAACAAGCATCAGAAAACGCTTCACTGCTCCCTCCTGGTTCGCCCTGCGACATTGACTGGAATACGCTGAGTCCGACTTGTGCAAGGAGCACGGCCTTGCCTTGACGGGCTAGTAGCCGGTGGACAATCCCTGGACCCCCGCGCTGGTGCCGGGGCCTCAACCTCGCCCGCCAGCACCGACCGGGGCCGTACGCGGAGCGGAGGGCTTTCGCCCTCCACTCGACGTCGCTCTAGGGCTGGGCGTAGTACGCGACGATGTGCCACCTGACGGTTCTATCGCCGTTATCAGCCACGGTCACGTGCCCCGAGGTGGCCAAGTTGCAAGTGGCGAGGTTGAAGATAAGTCCATCGACGTCACTGCACCAACCACCGATCACTGGGCTATTGACATCCCAGTTTCCGGGCGGAGAGGGATTGAACACCGCGAGTTGCGTAAGGATGCAGTTCTCGACGTCCTTGATGAACGTCTTGTTGCCGGTCGTATGCGTGATTCGGTTGCCACCGCACGTCGCCACCCCGCCTGGATAGGTGACCGAGAAGTGCATAACCGTTGCTCCGCTCGACGCGGACGCTGCGGACGTTGCGGACGCGAGCACACACGTGACAACCAGCAGTATCAGTAGCCGCAGTTTCATGACCATCCTCCTCGTGTTTCGCCCTGTGTTCTAGCCAGCCAGCTCCGCGCATACGCCGCGGGTCGACTAGCGAGCTCTCCATGTGGCAGCCGCATGCTTTGGATCTGCCTTTCTCGCTGTGCGCTCGGCGGCGGCCCGCCACGAATCTTGGGCACGCGGCGGGGCGAGGGCATCCGTAATTTGGGACAGTTGGCCGCCATACTTCGCGAGTGAGTTCGAATGCGGCGCCGGCGGAGCTTTGCCTACGGAATGCGCGAGTGGCATTCGCGCGCGGGGACGCGCGACGGTGCGAGCACTATCTCGAACAGGGATTGGCGGCTTCCTGCGCGGACGAGCCGGTCAGAGTTGCGCTTCTCGTGCTTGCGGCCCAGCTCACCGGCTGGGAGAGCGATGAGGAGAAGTCTCGTGCGGCGGCGGCGTCAGCGCTTACCGCCGCCCGGGCGGTCGGGGCGTTCGTCGCCGACTCGGAGCTCGTGACCGGTCAGGCCCTCTTCCTCGCCGGATCCCCTATGTGCCTTGGGCACTACCGCGCCGCGGCAAGGGTGGCCGCGAAGGAGTGTGACCATGATCTCGAGTTCGAGGCCCGTGCCTCCGACGCCGGCGCGCTTTTTGCGTTCGGAGACGCTGCCGGCGCTATCGCCTCTGCGGCGATGCTCGAGCACGACGCCGACGCGGCCGGGAAGACTCGCTGGGCGAGGGAATCGGAGTGGCGGCGGGCGCGGATCGAATGGCTCGCTGGTGGCGCGCCGGAGCAGGCGATCGCGACCTTCAAGCGCCTGGCACGCCGACGGGTGGTCGGTCTGCACTGGCCGCAACTGCTCGGCGACCTTGCGCTAGCGCTCGCTGATGCCGGTGAGATCGATGACGCTCGCCGCAGGATCCGCGATGCCTCGCGCGCGGCGGACACGCACTGGACTCGCTCCGTCGCCGCTTTCTACCGCGCTGAGATCGAGTGGGCCGCCGGCAAGCCACAAGGCGCACTTGCCGCGGCCGACGAGGCACTGGAGGCGGGACCGCCGATGCTGCAGGCCGTCACCCGAGGCACCCGTCTCTGGGCGCTGTTCGAGCTCGGAGAACCGCGGCCCGACGAATCGATCGATCGCCTCCCCTCGTGGCCCCTGCTGCGAGGGGTGCGGAGCGAGAACCGCGCATTCCGTCGCCTGTCGGCCGGAGCGGCCGCAGCCGCCGCGGACGACCTCTCGACCGCTGCCGGAGAGTGGCAGGGCAACGTGGCCCGCTGCGAACTACGCGCGCTCTGGGGACGCGGCGAACTCCTCGCCCGCCTCGGAGACCGCGACGCCGCCATCCGGCTCCTGACCACCGTTGAAAGCCGCGCGCAAGCGACAGGCATCGTGCCGATCCTCGGCCGCGCGCGCAGAAGCCTTAGCCAACTCGAGGGGGGCCGTCGCTGGCACCGGCATGCACGCCTTTCAGCCCGCGAACGCGAGACCCTCGATCTCGTCGGCAAGGAGATGACTACGAAGAAAATCGCAGCCGCACTCGGCATTTCACCCCGAACCGTCGACTCGCACATCGCGAGCGCGATGTCCAAGCTGGGCGCGACGACTCGAAGACAAGCCGCGGGGCTCCAGCACTCGGGGGAAGTCGAGCCCCCGCAGCCTGCGGCTTCGCGAGACGAGCGAGAGCTAGTGCAGCTCCTCGCGGCCGGACTATCGGTCAGCGAGGCGGCCGCGCAGCTCAGCATCTCGCGGCGAACTGCATCGCGACGGCTCCGCCGCATCCGGCTAAGAACTCGTTTCGGAATGACCACGCGCTGACCGGGTGCGATGGTCGAGTGCGAGTCAAGGACGCAGGAAGCGTGAATAGCAGCGCTATTCGCGCGACCGAGGACGCAGGATCGCGCCGACCAGCGCGGCCGGTCAGTCCGTGCTTCATTTCGATGCGAGTTCTAAGCGGAGAGTCCCGC
>JAICZB010000314.1 GCA_025933895.1 Thermoleophilia bacterium | reverse complement strand
GGAGAGGTCGTGGCCCCTGAGCAGGACGTAGGACCAGTCGCCGCCTTCGACGGTGAGCCCGGTCAGCGTCGCGCCGGCGAAAGTGGCCCCGACGAGCCTGCAGTCGTCGAAGCGCGCGCCGAAGAGGTTCGCGCCCTCGAAGATCGAGTTCGCGAAGTCGGAGCCGACGTGCTCGGACCCGTTGATCTGCGCGAGCGTGAAGTCGCAGGCCCTGAACGTGCACCTGGTCGTGCGCAGGCCGGAGAGATCCTGCCCGCGGAAGCTCTCGTTCTCGTAGACCTCGTTCTCGAGCTCAGCGTCCGGTTCGGGCTTCATTGCGCATCTCGGAGAGGAGCCTCTCGAGGCGCGGCTCGGTCGACTCATCGACGAAGGTCATCGCGGCGGCGACGCTCGGATGGACGGCGGCGATCGCGTCGCGCATCTGCAGCGCGACGGCCCGGTAGGACGGATGCCCCTCCCGGCCGGAGCGAAGCTCGATCAGGTGGAGCGCCTCACGCGCGTCGAGCTCGAGCACGTAGCGGATGCGGTACGCGAGGCACAGCGCGTACGGCGCCTCCTCGGCGAGGCCGTCGCCGCGCAGGCGCTCGTACTCGCTGCGCGACGTCTCGAGCGCACGTGCGTAGTCCGGGCCGAGGCCCGCCTCCTCGACCTCGTGCGGGACGTCGGCGCCCAGGTCCGGCGAGAGCCGCTGCCATTGGCACGTGAGCAGGCGGTGCCGCTGCAGGTCGCGGAAGGCGCCGTAGTCGGAGACGATCTCGAAGCGGTACGCGAGAGTCTCGAGGCCGCGCCCGGGCCGGTGGCGCCGGTTCTCGCGCGTGGCGACGAGATCGCGGACGAGTTCTGTGCGCTCGGCCGGCGCGAGGCGGGCGACGGCCGCGAGCGCCTGCTCCTCGCCGACCGCGGAGGCCTCGTACAGAAGCGCGGCGAGCAGCTCCTCCTCGGTGCCGTGCGCGCGGAGGAGGCGGACGGACGGCGCCGCGAGCTCGTCTCCGGGCTCGCCGAGCCCGAGCCGCTCGGCGGCGGAAGCAGCTGCGTCGTCGCGCTCGCGGAGATACTCGATCCAGCGGCCGCCGCGGTCGGGGCGCGGCACGCGGGCGACGAAGCTCGGCATCACCGCCTGCAACTCCTCGAGGAGCATCTCGCCGTACGTTCGCGCCTCGGCGAGGGGATGCGCGAGCAGGTGGAGGACGAGCTGCTCGTACGTCTGCCCGGTCGCGTAGATCCCGACGTGCGAGAGCGACGCGGCCGGGAGGACACCGCGGACGAGGTCGAGCGCCTTCGCCCGCACCGCACGCCGGTGCGCGGCCGGCGACTCCCCCTCCGCCGCCGGGAACATCTCGTCCACCCAGGCCGAGACGCCAGCGAGCAGCGAGGAGTAGGTGGCGAAGAGCTCGTCCATCGCCGCCTCATAGGCTGGGCCGAACCTCGGGTCGCGGTGGTAGCGGTAGCCGAAGCCGTCGAGCTGCGCGTCGTAGGCGATGTACCTGGTCGACTGCTCGAGGTAGGCGGCGAGCCGCGGCCGCTGCAGGATCTTCGTGAGGAGGTTCGACGTCCACTCGCAGGCGATGTGCGCGCCGCCGAGCTGCGCGACGGAG
>JAICZB010000262.1 GCA_025933895.1 Thermoleophilia bacterium | reverse complement strand
CGTACACCTGCGCCGGGCACATGTGCGTCCACAGCTCCGCGACCTCGCGCGCCACGCGCCGCTCGATCCGGATGTGGTTCGGCTGGTCGTCCCGCGTCTTGTTGCCCGAGGCGAAGACGGAAGAGAGCTTGTCGAACGTGAGCTTGCCGTCGGGCACCGGGTAGGTCGCGTCGCGGTCGGTGACGAGGAGCGGCGCGTCGGCGTCCGGCTCGGCGCGCATCTTCCCGAGCTCGACGCGCCCCTTCGACATCGTCATGGCGCTCGCGAGCGTCCCGCCGACGAAGAAGCCGCGACCGAAGACCTGGCGCATGTTCCGCACCTCGTACAGGTCGCGCCAGATGAAGCTGTCGCGCACCGCGTCGTCGTAGGACGAGAGCGCGCTCGCGGGCGTCTCGCCGCGCTGCAGCGCGCGAAATGCGGCCTCAGCGGCCAGTCGTCCCGACTCGATCGCGTAGTGGACGCCCTTGAGCCGTGGGATGTTGACCATCCCGACTCCGTCGCCGCAGAGCAGCAGGCCGGGCGCATGCAGTCGCTGCGGCAGCGAGTGGAAGCCGCCGCTCGGGATCGTCTTCGCGCCCCACTCCACGCGCTCGCCGCCGTCGAGGATGCGCCGGATCTTCGGGTGCGTCTTGAGCTCCTGCAGCAGATCGTGCACCGACAGCGACGCGTCGCGGTAGTCGAGCCCGACGACGAGTCCGATCGTGACCATGTCCTCGCCCATCGGGTAGATGAACGAGCCGCCGAACTCCCTGAAGCGCTTGCCGGAGCGCAGCGGCCAGCCCATCGTGTGGATCACGCGGTCGAGCGGTTTCGCGACCTTCCAGACCTCCTTGACCGCGAGCTCCCACACCTGCGGGTCCTCGCCTCGAAGGGAGAAGCGATCGAGCGCGACCCCCGTGAGGTGGCCCTGCGTCCCCTCGGCGAGCACGGTCACCTTCGCGACGAGGTCCGAGCCGGCCTCGAAGTTGCCGAGCTCGCCTCCCTCGCGATTGCGGCCCTTGTCGCCGGTGCGGACGCCGACGACGCGCCCGTGCGAGACGAGAAGCTTCTGCGCAGCGGTCTCGGGGAGGATCATCGCGCCGCCCTCCTCCGCCCGCTCGCCGAGGAAGCGACCGAGCTGCGAGAGCGAGAAGATCCAGTTGCCGTGGTTCCGCATCGGGGGCGGCGGCGGGATCGGCAACGCCGCGCGGCGCGTGAGGACGTAGACCGACTCTCCGGGCACCGGGCCGTACGACGGGAGCTCCTCCATCCGCAGGCGGTCCTTGAAGAGCCGGCGGATGGCGCGCGGATCCACGACAGCGCCCGAGAGTAGGTGCGAGCCGGGTTGCTTGCCCTTCTCGAGCACCGCCACCGGAACCTCGCCGAGGCGCTCGGCCCCGTCCGGGTGCTCCTCGATCAGCTGGCCGAGCCTGATCGCGCAGGCGAGGCCGGCCGGGCCGGCGCCCACGATGAGCACGCCGACCTCGATCCGCTCGTCCGCCGGGTCGGCCGGTTCCGTGACGTAGTCGCGCGCCGAGAACGGCGGCGGGAAGTTCGACGGGCGGCTCATCCTTTGCGGGCGCGGACGAGCTCGGTCAGCTTGGGCACGATCTCGTGCAGATCGCCGACGACACCGAGGTCGCTGAACTCGAAGATCGGCGCGTTCGCATCCTTGTTGATCGCGACGATCGTGCCGGAGCTCTGCATGCCGACCTTGTGCTGGATGGCGCCGGAGATGCCGAGGGCGACGTAGAGCTTCGGAGAGACGGTCTTCCCGGTCTGGCCGATCTGGGCCGCGTACGGATACCAGCCTGCGTCGACGACTGCGCGGGTCGCGCCGACCGCTCCGCCGAGCGCCTTCGCGAGCTCCTCCGCGAGCGTGAAGTTGTCGGGCGAGCCGAGGCCGCGGCCGCCGGCGACGATCACGTCGGCGTCCTCGATCGAGGGGCCGCTCGACTCCTCGGCGTCCTGACCGACGAGCTTGACGGCGGTCGAGTGCGGAGCGTAGGTCGGAGAAACCTGCGCGATCTCGGGCTCGCCGCCGCCGGCCGGGGTCGCATCGAACGAGCCGGCGCGGAAGAGCGCGAGCCGTGGCGTGCCGCTCCAGCCCACCTCGGCGTAGACAGAGTCCTGCAGAGCGGGGCGCTTGCCGACGAGCTCGCCGTCACGCAGCTCGATGTCGACGAGGTCCCAGTTGAGGCCGGCACCGAGGCGCGCCGCGAGGCCGGCGGCGACGTCCGCCGCGAGGACCGAGTTCGCGAAGAGCACGGTGTCGTAGCCGCCGTCCTCGATGACCTGAGCCAGCACGTCGAGACGCGGCTGCGGCACCGGCTGCGCGACCTCAGCGTCCTCGCAGACCCAGACCTTCGCGGCGCCGAACGTTCCAGCCTCCGCGGCGAGCCCCTTGGCGCCCTCCCCGGCGATGACGGCAGCGACGTCGCCGTCGCCGAGCGACGCCGCTTTGGCCAGCACGCCGAGCGAGCCCTTCTGCAGCTCGTTGCCGTGGCTCTCGACGAAGACGAGCACACTCATACAAGCCTCCGACCGGTAGCTGCTACCGATACGTCACCGTGACGAGCGGCCCCGCTCCACACCGCCGTCCGTGCGCGACTCGTCACGGTTTCGTGACGGTAGCTGCTACCGGTCTCAGCGCTCGTGACAGTTACGTGATGGGATCTGATGGCGGATGCGGCAGTTTTTCTTCTTTCGCTCACACGAGCCTCTTCTCGGCGAGAAAGTCCACGATGGCCTGGGCCGTGTTGCCGTCGTCCTCGATCTTGCGCGCGTCGCCGCGCGCGGGCGGGTCGCCGAGCGCAAGCACCGTCGTGCGGGACCCGGACTCTCCTGCCTCGCCGGCGTCGATGCCGAGATCGCCGAGCGAGAGGACGTCCTGCTGCTTCTTCTTCGCGCCCATGATCCCCTTGAGCGACGGGTAGCGCGGCTCGTTGATCGCGTCGCTCACCGCGACGACCGCGGGCAGCGGCGCCTCGAGCGTGTCGTAGCCGAACTCGGTCTGCCGCTTGACGCGAACGGAGCCGCCTTCGAGAGAAAGCTCCATCGCCTGCGACACGACGGGCCGGCCGAGCCGCTCCGCGACGGCCGCCCACAGGACCGCGCCGTCGGCATCGGAGGCCTGCTGGCCGAAGAGGACGAGGTCGGCATCCTGCTTCTCGAGCGCCGCGGCGAGCAGCCGGCTCGTCGCGACGAGATCCGAGCCCTCGGCCGCGT
>JAICZB010000264.1 GCA_025933895.1 Thermoleophilia bacterium | reverse complement strand
CGTAGGCGCCAAGTACAAGGGCAAGGTCAACGGCACGAAGATGTCGGGAACCTGGACGAGCGGCAAGGGTGGCGGCAGCTGGAGCGCTCACAAGGCCCGCTGACCGACTGATCAAGCCAGCGCGATCAGCGCGACGCCGCCCGCCACCACGACGGCGCCCGCGAGCCGCTCCACTCCGACGCGCTCGCGGAGGAACACGCCGGCGAGAAGCGCGGCGAGCACGACGCTCGTCTCCCGCACCGCGGCGACCGCGGGTGCCGAAGCGAGGCGCAGCGCGGCCAGCACGAGTGCGTACGCGCCGAAGGAGGCCGCGGCGGTGAGGAGCGCGCTCCAGCCGACTTCCGCCCGGAGGACGCGGAGCCCCCGCCGCGCCGCCACCAGCGGGAGCGCGACGAGCCCCACGGGAGTCATGACGAGCTCGAGGTAAGGGATCGCGGCGGCGTGCTGCAGCCCGTCCTTGTCGACGAGCGTGTATCCCGCGATGGCGCAGCCGATCGCCAGCGCGACGAGCACGCCTTCCGCTCCTCGCCTGATCCCGCGCACGAGGACGACACCGACGCCGACGAGGCAGACGCCGGCGGCGGCTCCCGCCGATACGTGACGGCCGAGCACGACGGCCGTGCCGAGCAGGACGAGCAGCGGAGCCGATCCCCGTGCGACCGGGTAGACGACAGACAGCTCTCGCCGGCGGTAGGCGGCGACGAGGAGCGCGAAGTACGCGCCCTCGAAGGCGGCCGAGGCGGCGACGTACGGCGCGACCGTCCACGAGACCGACCACGTCGCGGCGGCGACCGGCGCGAAGATGAGCAGCGAAAGCCCGAGGACGACGGCGGTGCGGGCCTCGACGTCCTCCGAACCGCGCAGGAGGACGTTCCAGCCCGCGTGGAGGACGGCCGCCGCGAGGGCGAGCGCCAGTGCGTCAGCCGGCACGCAGCCGATCGGCCGCGGCGAGGAACGAGCGGCAGAGGCTGCGTCCGAGCTCGTTCCAGCCGCCGATCCGCTCGCGCGTCTCGGCGCGCAGCCGTTCGGGGTCGGCCGGCAGGTCGGTCTTGTCGCCGATCCAGCGCTCGAGCTGAGGCTCCGTCACCTCCGGATGGAACTGCACGCCCCAACAACTGTCGCCGAGGCGGAACCCCTGCAGCGACGCAGCGCTGTGCGCGAGCGCGGCCGCTCCCTCCGGCAACTCGTGCGCGTAGTGGTGCCACTGGAGCGCCTCGAACCGCGGCGGTAGGGCGGAGAGGACGGGATCCGCCGCCCCGGCCTCGGTCAGCTCGACCTCGGTCCAACCGATCTCGGGCACGGGGAGCGGCCCGACCCAGGCGCCGGCGGCGCGCGCGAGCAGCTGGGAGCCGAGGCAGATGCCGAGTGTCGGCGTCGTCCCATCGAGCAACGTGCCCAGCCAGCCCGACTCGTCGCGCAGCCACGGGTGCTGCTCCTCCTGGTCGACGTGCATCGAGCCGCCGAAGACGAGCACGGCGTCGTAGGAGTCGACCTGCGGCGGCGTTCCCTCCGCGAATGTCCGCTCGTCGAAGCGGTGCCCGAGCTCGGCGACCAGAGGCCCGAAGAGCTCGCTGCCCGCATCCCCGGGGTGCACGATCGAGAGGACGTCCACGGCCGGAGCCTATGCCCCGCCGCTGGCGGCGATCCGGTTCACGTCGAGGAGCCGCCGCAGCTGCCGCGCGTTCGTCGCCGCCTGCGCGACGCGCCCGAGCGGGTTCTCGGGATCCTCCGACGACGCGTTGTTGTTGAAGAACGCGTAGGCCTGCTCCGACTGCCCGGCGAGCTCCTGCAGCGGCTCGACCCACTCGCCGAGCTCGTCGTCCGAGTAGAGGTAGTCGAAGCGCTCGGCCGCCGAGCCGCCGCGCTTGTTCCAGGTCGCGAGGTTGCGGCCGTGGAAGCGGACGTACGCGGTGGGGGAGGTCGCCGCGACGACGGTGGGGACGAGGTTCTTCGCCGTGTCCGAGCGCGGCGCGTCGACGACGACGTAGGCGGCGCCGATCCGCTCCAGGAAGGCGAGGCTCGCGGCGCGGTTCTCGTCCTCGAGCCAGGAGCGGTGCCGGAACTCGACGAGCATCTCGTCGTCGCCGAGCTGCTCCCGCGCCCACTCGAGGTAGTCGAGCGACGCGTCCTTGTAGACGACGTACGGCGGCAGCTGGAGGAGGATGCCGCCGAGCTTGCCGGCAGCGCGAAGCGGTTCGAGCGCAGCGAGGAAGCGCCGGAAGATCTCGCCGCGGAGCTCGCGCGGCGGGCGGTCGACGCGGCCGCGCTCGTCCACCGGCATCTCCGAGCGCAGGTCTTCCGGGATCACCTCCGCCTTGACCGGATGGCGCGTCATGAGCCCGAACGCCTTGATGTGCATCGTGAACCCGTCCGGCGTCCGCTCGGCCCAGCCCTGCACCATCGACTCGCTCGGCAGCCGGTAGAACGTCGAATCGACCTCGACCGTGTCGAAGTGCTCGGCGTACCACGCGAGCCGCTCCTTGGCGGGCAGCTTCGGCGGGTAGAACCATTTCGAGAGCGCCTCGTCGGCCCAGGAGCAGGTGCCGATCCGGATTGTCGCCGGCATGCGGCGGACGCTACCTGGGCTTTACTTCGAGACGGCGCGCCTGAGGAAGGAGAGCTTCAGCGTCGCGCTGCGTACCCTGATCGAGGCCCCCTGCGGTGCACCGCTCGCGTAGATCGGGACGCCGAGGTGGTACACGTCGTCCGCGGACACCGCGCCGAGCTCGAGCACGAGCTTCTTGCCCCGCGGCAGGACGACGGCCTCGTCCATGAGCGGGATCTTCAAGACGCCCGAGGACGCCTTGACGAGGGCGGCGCCCTCCGTCACCGGCACCTTGGCGCCCTTGACCGAGACCGTTGCCACCAGATGCGTCCAGTTCGTAGCGCCCGAGTAGCGCACCCTGACGAAGCCGTCTCCGAACGTTTCGTGCGGCCCGCCGGTCAGGCGCGCCGACCGGGTCGCGAGCTTGGAGCCCGAGAGCTTCGTCGAGCCCGGCAGATTGACGCTCGCCGTGCGCGTCGCCGGCAGCTTCTTGTACGTGGTCGTGGTCCCGTTCCACGGATCGTGGGCGAGCTCGACGCCGCCGGGAATCGCCGGTCCGCCGGCGAGGTAGTGGCCGAACCAGGCTGCGGCCTCCGCGACGTACCCGGCCTGCTCGGCGGCGGGGTTCTTGGCAGG
>JAICZB010000051.1 GCA_025933895.1 Thermoleophilia bacterium | reverse complement strand
GGCCGGATCGACACGGCAGGGAAGCGCGGGAACCCTGCGGGCTCCTGCTCCACACGGCAACTCACGCGTTCGCCGAGCTCCGCGAGCCCTTCGCAGACGCGCACCATCTCGGTGCCGAAGTCGACGTCGCCGGAACCCGCGAGCGGCGTCTCCTCCGGCCCGAGCGCAACGAGCAGCTCGACCGGCCGCTCGAGCCCGGCGAACCACTCCCGTACCTTCGCCTCCTCCTCGGCGCGCAGCAGCGCCATGCGCCTACCGCCCGTAAAGGTCGTCGATCGCCTGTTCGAGCTCCTCCAGCCGGGCGGCGCCGAAGGCGCGAATCGTCCCGTCGGAGTCGACGACGACGTTCGTGGGCACGCCACGCACGCCGAGCGTGGTCGCGAGCTCGCCGCGAGGGTCGAGGAGGATCGGCCCTTTGATGCCCCACATCTCGCAGAATCGCTCGACCTCCGGGCGCGGCTCCGTCCCTTCCCAGATGTCGACCAGCACCACCTCGAGGCCCGACCGAGCCTCTTCGCGAAGGCGCACGTCCTCGAGGAACGGCGCCTCCGCGTTGCACGGTCCTCACCAGGAGGCGAAGAAGTTGAGGATGTACTTCTTCTCCGCCCAGTCGTGGTTCGTGCGCGGCTCGCCCGACCAGTAGTCCTCGAGTGCGAACGTGGGCAGCTTGTTGCCGATCCAGGGACTCGGCTCCTCGACGACCGGGGCCGGCGGCCGCGCGGCGAGGAGGTCCTCGACGATCGACATCGTCTGGCTGCCGGCATTGGCGACGAGGATACGGCCGTCGTGCGGGTCGACGACGATTCCGCCGGGTCCTCCGCCGACCGGGATCTGCGACCACTCCACTCCGTCGGCGACGCCGAGCACGCTGACCGAGCCCGCGCCGCGGTTCGTGACGTACACGCGGTCGTGCGACGGGTGGAGGGTGAGCCCGACTGGCGCAGATCCCGTGCGGATCTCCTCGAGCACCTCGATCCGGTCGAGATCGACACGGGAGACGGTGCCGGCGATCGAGTTGACGATGAACGCCTCGCCGCGCTCGGGGACGATCCCGATCGCGCAGGTCCCGGTGCCGAGCTCGAGCCTGCCGACCTCCTCGAAGGTGTCGGCGTCGAAGAAGTTGGCGGAGGCCGCGACGAAGTTGACGCAGATGACGAGGCCGCGGGTCTGGTCGACGCCGATCGCCCCGGCGCCCGGCTCGGCCTCCACGGTCGCCAAGGTCTCGAGCGTGTCGAGGTCGATCACGCTCATCGTAGAGCCGAGCGAGTTGCCGACGTAGAGGCGACGGAAGTCCGGGACGTGGGTCAGCCCGGACGGGTAGCCGCCAACCGGCACCGCCGTCTCGACCTCGAGCGTCGCCGAGTCGATGATCGTGACCTGGTCGGAGTGGGCGTCGGCGGTGAAGACGCGGCCCGTCTGCTCGTCGAGGCCGATGTCGATCGGCTCGTTGCCGGTCCGGATCTCGCGGACGACCTCGTGTGTCTCGAGGTCGACGACCGAGACGAAGTCGCTGCGCGAGCACGCGACGAAGGCGCGCCGGCGGCCGAGGTCGATCGCGATTCCCTCCGGATCGAGGCCCACCGGGATCTCCGTGACCTGGCGCCACGGCGAGCGCGAATCGATCCGGCAGGCGGCTCCGACCGGGAACGCCGGGTCTTCTCTCTCGCCGGTCGCGGCCATTCGACCCGTGAGTATCGCCCTTCGTGCGACGAGGCGCGAACCGAACCGGCGCGGATCGTTAGGATCGGTCTCGCTGTGGCTGATGCCGTCCTCATCTGCGCCGACACGGTCCGCTCCGCCGACATGCGGCACGCCGTGCCGCTCACGGTGCCGGATCCGTTCCTCTACGCCGAGCGCAACGGCACCCGTCATGTGTTCACGAACTCGATGGAGGCCGGCCGACTGCGCGAGCTGGGGCTGTTCGACGTCCACGTCTCCGAGGAATTCGGCATCGACGAGTTGATCGCGCAGGGGATCGAATGGCGTGAGCTGAGGGCGCAGCTCATCCTTCGCGAGGTCGCAAGCCTCGATACGAAGCGCTTCACGGTGCCGGACGACTTCCCCGTCTGGCTCGCCGACCGCCTGCGCGCCGACGGCTTCGACCTGGACGTCGACCAGGAGCTCTTCGACGACCGCCGCCGCGCCAAGACGGACGCCCAGATCGCAGGGATGCGTCGCGCGCAGAAGGCTGCCGAAGCCGCGATGGACACGTGCCGCGAACTTCTTCGCAAGGCCGAGATCAACGGCGGCGACCTGCACCTCGACGGCGAACAGCTCACGGTCGAGCGCGTGAAGGCGGCGATGAACGCGACCTTCGCCGCGCACGACACCTCGGCCGACGACTACATCGTCGCGCCGGCGGCCCAGGGAGCGGTGGGCCACGACATGGGCTCCGGCCCGATTCCCGCGAGCGTCCCGATCGTCGTCGACATCTGGCCCCGCGACAACGCGTCCGCGGTCTACACCGACATGACCCGCACCTTCGTCGTCGGCGACGTGGCGGACGACGTGCGCGAGTGGCACCGCCTCTGCAAGGCGGCGCTCGACCGGGCCGTGTCCGAGATCCGCGCCGGCGGCGACACCAAGGCGATCTTCGAAGGAACCTGCGAGATCTTCGAGGCGGCCGGCGAGCCGACGCAGCGTACGAAGCAGCCCGGCGAGTCGCTCGTGGACGGGTTCTTCCACGGCCTCGGCCACGGAGTCGGCCTCGAGGTGCACGAGTCGCCCGGGATGGGGCAGATCTCCGACAAGAAGTTCGTCGCGGGCGACGTGGTCACCGTCGAGCCCGGGCTCTACCGCTCCGGCTACGGCGGGGTGCGGCTCGAGGACATCGTCCTCGTGACCGAGACGGGCGCCGAGGTCCTCACGAACTACCCATACGACCTCGAACCTTGACTAACCCCTCCGAAATCGGGTAAAGCTGCGCAAATAGATCGGAGGCCGAAACGGAGTGGCCTTGGGGCGCTCTCCGTGGCCTCCGAAACTGGGAGGGCTGGATGAGCGCACTGTCTTCCGACCGGCCGGTGCAGTTGGTGGAAAGCACACCGGCAGCCGATCCCGCGCCGCTCGGTCTCGCGGGATTCGCCCTGACGACGTTCCTGCTCAGCGGGCACAACGCGTCGTTCATTCCGGATCTGATCTGGGTGGGCCCGGCGATCTTCTACGGCGGGATGGCGCAGTTCGCCGCGGGGATGTGGGAGTTCCGCAACCGGAACGTCTTCGGAGCGACCGCGTTCTCGACCTACGGCGGGTTCTGGATGGGCCTCGGCCTGTTCATCACCCTCGGCGTGGTGACGAAGAACTGGTTCACCGGCGTCGGTCCGCACAACATCGACAATTCGGTCGCATGGTTCCTGTTCGCGTTCGCCGTGTTCAACTTCTACATGCTGATCGGCAGCATGCGGGTGAACGCGGCCGTCTTCGGCGTCTTCCTCACCCTGCAGATCACGGAGATCCTCCTCGTGATCGGCTTCTTCAACCTCTCGCACGGCGGCACCGGCTGGTGGCTGCATGCGGGTGGCTGGGCAGGCATCGTGACGGCTGGGGTCGCCTGGTACACGTCGGCGGCCGGCGTCTGGAACGGCGTCGCCGGCAGGGCGGTCCTGCCTGTCGGGCGGCCGTTCGTGACGGAATCTCGCGTGGCGGCGACGGCCTAGGATCCGGGTAGCGACAAGGGAAGGAGGCGGCTCTTGGCAACGGAGGCGAGCCACCACGCGATCGACACGATGTTCCTCGAGGAGCGGACCTATCCGCCTCCGGGGGACTTCGCGGCCCAGGCCAACGCGAAGGCGGACATCTACGACGTCCCGTTCGAGGAGTTCTGGGAGCGTGAGGGGCGCGAGCGAGTCACGTGGTTCGAGCCCTTCGGCGAGCTCTGCGAGTGGGAGCCGCCGTACGCGAAGTGGTACCTCGGCGGCAAGCTGAACGTCTGCTTCAACTGCGTCGACCGGCACGTCGAGGCCGGCTCCGGCGGCGTCGTCGCCTACCACTGGGAAGGCGAGCCCGAGGGCGACACCCGGACGATCACGTACGCCGATCTCCAGAAGGACGTCGTCCGCTTCGCGAACGCCCTCAAGAAGCTCGGCGTGAAAAAGGGGACCCCGGTCGGGATCTACATGGGCATGGTCCCGGAGCTGCCGGTGGCGATGCTCGCGTGCACCCGGCTCGGCGCGCCGCACACCGTCGTCTTCGGCGGCTTCTCGGCCGACTCGCTGTCGGGCCGGATGAACGACATGAAGTGCGAGGTCCTCATCACCCAGGACGAGGCCTGGCGGCGTGGCTCGGCGATCGGGCTCAAGACGGTCGCCGACGAGGCCATGGCCGCGGCGCCGGGCGTCAAGCACTCTGTCGTCCTCCGCCGCACCGGCGGCGACGTGCCGATGCAGGATGGTCGTGACCACTACTGGCACGACCTGGAGAGCGACGCCTCGGACGATCCCGAGTCGTGCCCGTGCGAGCCGATGGACAGCGAGGACCTGCTCTTCCTCATGTACACGAGCGGCACGACCGCGAAGCCGAAGGGGATCATCCACACGACGGCGGGCTACCTCGTCGGCACGTCGACGACGCACCACTACATCTTCGACCTGAAACGGGACGACGATGTCTACTGGTGCGCCGCCGACATCGGCTGGATCACCGGCCACAGCTACATCGTCTACGGGCCGCTCTGCAACCGGACGACGTCGGTCATGTACGAGGGGACGCCCGACTTCCCCGACAAGGACCGCTGGTGGGCGATTGTCGAGAAGTACAAGGTGACGATCCTCTACACCGCGCCGACGGCTGTTCGCTCGCACATGAAGTGGGGGCCGGAGTACGCGCAGCAGCACGACCTCTCGTCGCTGCGCCTGCTCGGCTCCGTCGGCGAGCCGATCAACCCGGAGGCGTGGATCTGGTATCGCGAGCACATCGGCGGCGACCGGACGCCGGTCGTCGACACGTGGTGGCAGACCGAGACCGGGATGATCCTGATCACGCCGCTGCCGGGAGTCACGACCCTCAAGCCGGGCTCGGCGACCCGGCCGTTCCCGGGAGTCGTGCCGGCGGTGTACGACGAGCAGGGCAACGAGGTCGGCCCCGGCGGGGGTGGGTACCTCGTCCTCAAGCGCCCGTGGCCGGCGATGCTCAGAGGCATCTTCGGCGACGACCAGCGCTACCGGGACACGTACTGGTCGAAGTACGACGACATCTACCTCGCCGGCGACGGCGCCCGGATCGATCAGGACGGCGATTACTGGCTGCTCGGCCGGATCGACGACGTCATGAACGTCTCCGGGCACCGCATCTCGACGATCGAGGTCGAGTCGGCGCTCGTCGACCACCAGGAGGTCGCGGAGGCGGCCGTCTGCTCCCGCGCCGACTCGGTGACGGGGGAGGCGATCGTCGCGTACGTGACGCTGAAGGGCGGCGGCGAGGGCTCCGTCGAGAAGCTCGAGGAGCTGCGTGACCACGTCGCGCAGAAGATCGGGCCGATCGCGAAGCCCGCGAACATCGTCTTCACTCCCGAGCTGCCGAAGACCCGCAGCGGCAAGATCATGCGCCGCCTGCTGCGGGACGTCGCGAACGACCGCCAGCTCGGCGACACGACGACGCTCGCCGATCCGACCGTAGTCAGCGAGATCGCCAAGCGGGCGGCCGACGAGAAGGCCCAGGAGGCCGAGGCCTGAGATGAGACAGGGGGAGCCTCCGGGCTCCCCTTGACTCTCCCCTGACGGGAGGCACGATGCTGCACAGGATGCAGCTCATGCCGATCGGCCGGTTCTCACGCCTGACGGGTCTGGGCGTCAAGGCCCTGCGCAACTACGACGAGGTCGGGCTCCTCGTGCCGGCCGCGGTCGACGACGAGACGGGTTATCGCTTCTACTCGCCCGACCAGGTCGACCGGGCGGAGACGATCCGATTGCTGAGAAGGCTGGACATGCCGCTCGAGGAGATCCGCTCGACGCTCGCGGCCGACGATCCGGTGGCTCTCCGCGCGGCGCTGGTCTCGCACCAGCGGCAGATGGCCGGCCGCGATGCCGAGATCCGGGCGTCCATGGGGCAGCTGCAGCGGCTCATCGACGGAAAGGAGACGATCATGGGAATGCGCTCGGAGTCACTTCAGGACGAGGAGCACCGGCGGCTGGGCATCGACCTCTACAACCGCACCTGGACGCTGATGGACTCGCCCGGCGACGAGATGCTCTATTGCGCGCACGCGTCCGCGTACCACTGGATGCAGTCGGGCGGGACGACGGCGAACCGCGCCCGCAGCGAGTGGCTGTGCTCGCGCGTGTACTCCATCCTCGGCCGACCGGAGCCCGCGCTCCATCATGCGCGTCGCTGCCTCGAGCTCGTCGAGTCCTCGCCGGCGGAGATGGAGGACTGGGACATCGCCGGGGCACACGAGGCGCTCGCGCGCGCCCATCTGACGGCTGGCGACATGGACGAGGCGCGCCGCAACTACGAGCTCGCGCGCGAGGAAACGGCGAAGATCGCGAACCCGGAGGACGCCAAGCACATCGCTGCGGATCTCGACGCATTGCCCCTTTAGAGGCCAGGCGCCGTCCGCGCCGAATGGTAGAAACCTCGCGTTCGAGCGGCTGCGGAGGTCGAAGGCACTCCAACGGGCGGATCCGGGCGAGGTGCCAACTGGACCGCCGACCTGGCAAGCGCCGCCGCCCGTCCTTTTCCAGGCGCGTCGGGCACGATCTGCTCGGCGCGCCCGCGATGCTCCGAACGGGTGATGGTGCGCTGATGCCCGGATGTGGACACTCGGCGAGTGGCTGGTCCGCCGATCGAGCGCGCCGAGGTCGTTGCTCTACTCTTCAACGTGAGCGACATCGCGGCCGGCATCGAGACGATCGTCCGTCTGCTATCAGGAGGAGACGATGGCGAAGAAGAGGAAGCTGACTAAACCTGAACGCGAGGAGCTGAGCGCTTTCCTCGACCGCATGAGTGCGAACGCCCGCCGCACGCGCGAGCTCGCCGAGCGTGCACAGGCGAAGCTCGACGCCGAACGCTCCAGTCGCTGAGGACTGGACGCCTACCTGGGCGAGGGCCCGGGCTGACCCTGGAGCGGGCCTGCGGCACTCAGACGGTGACACCAGTCGAAGTGGCTGTCGGAACGGTCCTTGATCTCCTCGCCCGAGGCTAGCCGTCGAGCAGCGCGTCGAAGCGCGACGCGTCGTCGAACGGGCCGATCACGGCCAGCCGCAGGCGGTCTGCGGCGATCAGCTCCGTCGCGACCCGCGCCACGTCCTCGCTCGTCACCGCGTCGACGCCGCGCAGCACCTCCTCGGGGTCGGGGAGCTTCCGCTCGAGCACCTCTTTCCGCAGCCCGAACATCATCAGCCCCTGCGGGCTCTCGAGCTGGAGGACGAAGCGGCCCTTCGCGAAGTTGCGTGCCTTCTCGAGCTCCTCCGCCGGCAGCGGCTCGGCGGCGATCTTGCGGAGCTCCGCGGCGATGGTCGACACCGCGTCGTCGATGCGTGCGATGTCCACGCCCGCCTGCGCGTAGAGCGTCCCGGCGTCGGTGTAGCTGTGGTTGAGGCCGTAGACGTAGTACGCGAGGCCGCGGCGCTCGCGGACCTCGCTGAAGAGGCGTGACGACATCCCGCCGCCGAGTGCGGTCGCGAGCAGCTGGATCGCGTACCGGTCGGGATGGTCGAGCGGGAGGCTGTGAACGCCGAGGGAGACGTGCGCCTGCTCGGACTGCTTCGTGAAGACGTTCACGCGCCCGTTCGCGTGAGGCGTCGTCGGCTCCGGCTCTCCTGTGTCCTCGTTCTCGAGATCGCCGAGCAGCTCCTGTATCCGCTCGAGCAGACCGTCGCCGATGCGGCCCGCGACGCCGACCACCGTGCGCGACGGCTTGTACCAACGATCGAGGTAGCCCATGAAGGTGTCCCGGGTCGCGTCGCGGATCGTCTCCTTGGTACCGATGATGTCCCGGCCGAGCGGCTGATCGCCCCAGAGGAGCTGCTCGTACACACCGCCGATGAAGTCGCGCGGCGTGTCGAAGTACATGTTCATCTCCTCGATGATCACGCCCTTCTCCCGCTCGATCTCGTCGTCCGGGAAACGGGAGTTGCGCAGCATGTCGACGAGGACGTCGAGCGCTACGTCACGGTGCTCGGCCGCGCACTTGACGTAGTACGTCGTCGTCTCCTTGCCCGTGAACGCGTTGAACTCGCCGCCGATCGCGTCGATCGCGCCGGCGATCTCGCGCGCGCTCGGCCGGCGGTCGGTTCCCTTGAAGAACATGTGCTCGGAGAAGTGCGCGATCCCGCCCGACTCGGCCGTCTCGTAGCGGGAGCCCGCGGCCAGCATCACGATCACCGACACGGATTGCGCGTGCGGCAGGTCGGCCGTGAGGACGCGCAGGCCGTTGTCGAGCGTGTCACGTTGGAACATCGTCACCCCGCCCGATCGTATAGAGCTATCGCCCATGCACGGCGAGGAGACGAGGCGGGCCATCGCGGCGCAGCCCGGCTGGCTGGCGCAGGTGCCGACCGACCGGCGCTTCCCCGCTGGTGCCCGGCTCCTCTTCACCGGCTGTGGGACCTCGTTCCATGCGGCCATGACCGGCGGAGATTCGGTGCAGGCGCTCGAGCTCGTCCTGCGTCCGGAACGGGAGGCCGATCTGCTCGTCCTCGTCTCGCACGAGGGGGAGACGCCGCTCACGCTCGAGGCCGCGCGCGCGTGGCGCGGCCCACGGTGGCTCGTCACCGGGAAGGCGGACGGGCCGATTGCCGAGCTCTGCGACGAGGTCGTGGTGTGCACGCCGGAGATCGAGGAGAGCTGGTGCCACACGGCGAGCTACACCTGCGCCGTCGCGGTGATCGCGGCGCTGCGCGGCGAGGACGTCGCCTGGCTGCCGGCCGCCGTCGAGGAGGCGCTGGCCGCGCCGCTGCCGGAGGTGGCCGAGCAGGAGCGCGTTCTCGTGGCCGGCGCGGGCCGCGAGCTCCCGACCGCACACGAGGCCGTGCTGAAGCTGCGCGAGGGCGCGTGGGTCGCGGCCGAGCCGTACGAGACCGAGCAACTTCTCCACGGTTATCTCGCCGCGGTGGACGAGTCGCTCCGCGCCTTCGTCCTCGAGGGCGAAGGCGCGGCGGCGGAGCGCGCGGCCGCCGCTGCGGCGGCGCTGCGCGAGCTCGGCTGTGACGTCGATCTGCTGCCGACCCGGCACCCGGTCGTCGACATCGTCCTCTTCCAACGACTGACGGTCGAGCTCGCCGAGCGGCGTGGACGGGAACCGGACCGGATCCGCCGGCACGACCCGCGCTGGGCCGCGGCCGCGAAGGCCGCGAAGGCGGACAACGCGGCCTAAGGCTCGGCGAGCGCCGCGAGGAGCCGGTCGACCTCGTCGAACGTGTTGTAGTGGACGAATCCCGCCCGGACGGTGCCGTCCGGCTGAAGCCCGAGCCGGGCCATGCCCTCGGCGGCGTAGTAGTCGCCGTCCCAGACTGCGATGTCCCGGGCGGCGAGCGCTTCGGCGACCTCGCGTGGGGAGATCCCGTCGACCCGGAAGGCGAAGGTAGGCACGCGGCCGTCCATCGTCTCGAGCCCATAGAGCGTGCAGCGCCTGGGCAGCCCGTCGAGGAACCGCTGTCCGAGGGCGCGCTCGTGCGCCTTGATCGCGTCCCAGCCGACCTCGCCCACGTACTCGACCGCGGCGACGAAGCCGGCGAGCAACTCGTGCGCGAGCGTGCCCGTCTCGAAGCGGCTGCCGACCGGCTCGTCCGCCGCCGGTCGCACCTTGTACGGCCGCCACGAGCGGAGGAGGTCCTCCCGGCCGTAGGCGAGACCGAGGTGCGGGCCGAAGAACTTGTACGGGGAGCAGAGGAGGACGTCGACGCCGAGAGCCGCTACGTCGACCGGCCGGTGCGGTGCGTAATGCACGGCGTCCGCCCATGCGAGCGCGCCGGCGGCGTGCGCGAGCTCGACAATGCGCGTCGCATCCGTCGTCGTGCCGAAAGCGTTCGCGGCAAGTGGGAACGCGACGACGCGCGTCCGCTCCGTCAGCTTGCGCTCGAGGTCGTCGAGGTCGAGGGTCGTGTCCTCGCGGATCTCGACGAGCCGGACGCGAAGATCGAGGTCGTGCGCGAGCTCGAGCCACGGCGCGATATTCCCGTCGTGGTCGAGGCGCGTGACGAGGATCTCGTCACCTTCCTCGAGCGTGCGCCCGAGCGCGCGGCTGAGCGCGAAGTTGAGCGTCGTCATGTTCTGCCCGAAGATCGTCTCCTCGGCACGGCAGCCGAGAAAGCGTGCGGCAGTCGCATGCGCCTGCTCGACGAGCTCGTCACTGCGGCGGCTGGCGGCGAACGCACCTCCGAGGTTCGCGTTCGACTCGCGCAGGTAGGCGCCGATCGCGTCGAGCACCGTCTGCGGGCACTGCGTCCCGCCCGGCCCGTCGAGGAAGGCGACAGCGGACGCGAGCGCCGGGAAGCGCGCCCGCACGCCGGCGAGGTCGATCGCGGCGGCGGTCATCTATCCCTGTTCGAGCGGAGCCATCGTCAGCCCGCGTTCCCCGAGTTGCTCCCAGTAGAGCTCCGCCTGCTCGCGGAGGCCGGACCAGACGACGGCCTGGCCCGACGCGTCGATCCGGTTCGCCAGCCGCATCCCGTCGTCGTACGAGACTCCCGGGATGACGGCCGAGAGCGCCGCGGCGACGCCCTGAAAGGTGTTGTGGTCGTCGTTGAGGACGATGACGAGCCAGGGCCGGCCGAGACCTGTGCCCTCGCCGCGGTCGAGGCGCTCCCGCGGCGGCGTCAGCGTCTCGCTCACGGGCCGGTCGTCCGGCCGTTCACGACCCAGCGATAGCTCGGCTTCGCGGTTAGCGACGAGCCCACGAAGCAGTCGCGCTCGGCGAGGGCCAACAGCTCGGCGAGCGTGTCCGGCTCGGGCTCGAGCTCCACGACGAGCTCGACGTGCGTCTCGACGAGCGCGTACCGGTCGTCCGCCTCGCGTTTCGTCACCAGCGTCCGGCCGCTTCCGGAGGCCGAGCGAACG
>JAICZB010000048.1 GCA_025933895.1 Thermoleophilia bacterium | reverse complement strand
CACTCGTCGCGGCCGCGGCTGACGGTGTTCGCGGCCGCTTCGCTCACGGACGTCTTCCCCAGGATCGACCCGCACGGCCGCTACTCCTTCGGCGGCTCGAACATGCTGGCGGCTCAGGTCCAGCAGGGCCTGCCCGCCGACATGTTCGCATCGGCGAACGTCGGCCTTCCGTGGCAGCTGCACCGGGAGGGCTTCGTCACGCGGCCGGTCGTCTTCACCTCGAACAGGCTCGTCGTCGTCGTCGCGCACGGCAACCCGCGGCACCTTCGCAGCGTGCGGGGCCTGGAGAAGCCGGGCCTGAAGATCGTGATGGCGGCGGCCGGCGTGCCGGCGGGCGACTACACCCGCAAGGTGCTAGAGCGGCTCGGGCTCTCCGACCTCGTCGACAAGGCGGTGAGCCAGGAGACGGACGTGCGCGAGGTGCTGTCGAAGGTCGTGCTCGGCGAGGCCGACGCCGGCTTCGTCTACGCAACCGACGCGAAGACGATCGCGGGCAAGGTCTCGCTGCTGGGGATCCCGAAGTCCGCGCAGCCGCAGGTGCTCTACGCGGTGGCGGCGGTCAAGTCGAGCAAGCATCTGCAGGCGGCGAAAGCATGGATCCAGCGGCTCCTCCGCAAGCCGGCGCAGAAGAAGCTGCGCGCCGCGGGCTTCCTGCGGATCCCACACTGATCCGGCGCGCTCTCGCCGGCGTCGGCGTGTTCGCGGCCGCGGCGATTGCGTTCGCCTTCCTGCTCTTCCCGATCGTCGCGATCTTCTCCCGCGTCTCGCCCGGACGGCTCGTCGCGCAGCTCTCGCGCCCGGTCGTGACCGACGCGCTCGTCCTCAGCCTCGAGACGAGCGCGATCGCGCAGGCCCTCGTGCTCCTGCTCGGTACGCCCGCGGCGTACCTGCTAGCCACCCGCCGTTTCCGGGGACGGTCGCTCGCGGTCGTGCTCGTCGAGCTCCCGCTCGTCCTGCCGCCGGCGGTAGCCGGGATCGGGCTCATCGCGGCGTTCGGCCGCTTCGGGCTACTCGGAGGAACGCTCGACGCGTTCGGGATTCAGCTCGGGCTGACGCAGGCGGCCGTCGTGATCGCCGTCGCCTACGTGTCGAGCCCGCTCTACGTCCGGCAGGCGATCGCTGCCTTCGAGGCGGTCGACACCGACCTCGTAGCGGCTTCGCGCACGCTCGGCGCCGGCCCGGTGAGGACGTTCTTCCGCGTCGTCCTCCCGCTCGCCCGGCGCGGGCTCGCTGCGGGCGAGGCTCTCTCCTTTGCGCGCGGGCTCGGCGAGTTCGGTGCCACGATCATGTTCGCCGGCAGCCTCCAGGGAGTCACGCAGACGCTGCCGCTCGCGATCTACCAGCAGTTCAACGTCCAGCCCGACGGTTTCACCACCGCGCTCGCGATGAGCGCGCTCCTCGTCGTCGTCAGCGGCGCCCTTCTCGTGGCGCTCCGGGTCTCCCTCTCATGGCAACCCTCCAGGCCGACTTCACGCTTCCTCTTCGCGCCTTCGCGCTAGAGCTCGCGCTCGACGTCTCGGGCACGGTCGCGCTCGTGGGGCCGTCCGGCGCCGGCAAGACTTCCGTCCTGCGCGTGATCGCCGGGCTCCTCGAGCCGCAACGCGGCCGCGTGTCGCTCGACGGCGAGCGGTGGCTCGACAGTCGGACCCGTGTGTGGGTACCGCCGGAGCGACGGCGGGTCGGCCTCGTCTTCCAGGACTACGCCCTCTTCCCGCACCTGAGCGTGCAGGCGAATGTCGCGTTCGGCGCGGGCGGACGGCCGGTGGACGCTCTGCTCGAGCGGTTCCGGATCGGGCACCTCGCCGCCGCGCATCCGCAGGAGCTCTCGGGCGGGGAGCGGCAGCGCGTCGCGCTGGCACGGACGCTCGCGCGCGACCCGGCGGTGCTCCTCCTCGACGAGCCGCTCGCGGCCCTGGACGCGCATACGAAGACCGAGGTGCGGCACGAGCTCGCGGAGCTGCTACGGGAGCTGGCCCTGCCGACGCTGCTCGTCACGCACGACTATGAGGATGCGGCCGCCCTCGCCGACGAGGTGGGCGTGCTCGTCGAGGGCCGGCTGCGGCAGCTCGGGCCTCCGGCGGAGCTCGTGGCGCGGCCGCGGGACGCGTTCGTCGCGTCCTTCACCGGCGCGAACCTCCTCCGGGGACGCGCCCGCCGCAGCGACGGCGCCTTGACGGCGATCCGGCTCGAGAGCGGCGAGGACCTGTACTCCGCGGACGAGGCCGAGGGAGACGTCGGCGTAGTCGTCTACCCGTGGGAGGTCTCGGTCGCGCGGACGCACGCGCCCGACGCCGACTCCGCGCTCAACGTCGTCCGCGGCCAGGTCGGCTCGCTCGTCGAGGTCGCGAACCGCGTGCGCGTCCGCGTCGGGCCCGTGACGGCGGAGGTCACCGCGGCCTCGGCCGCGCGACTCGAGCTCGCAGACGGCGGCGTGGCCTACGCGACGTTCAAGGCGACGGGCACGCGGCTCGTCCCGCTCTGACCTTGTAACAGTCTGTTACTTGCACGGCCTCGGCCCGGACGAGACATGTCCGCCGTGATGGTTGCACGGCTCTGGGATCAACAAGTAACAGTCTGTTACTTGGGAAGCCGTGTCCCGACGGGAGCGTTCAGGCTCGCGTCGCGCGGTGGGCGTCGACGACGTACGGCAAACGCAGACGATCGCCGTCGCGGAGCGACGGATCCGCGTCGAGGATCTCCGCCACCTTCGCGAAGACGGGCTGCCGCTCTTCCTCCGGCATCGACCCCAGAGCTGCATAGGAGATGAGCAGATCGTCGAGCTCGGCGCGCGGAACCTCGTGGAGATGCGCGAAGAGTCGGTCTTCGACGGCGCGGAACAGTCCGGCCGCCGTCACCTCTGCGGGCCAATCCCTCTCCCACCGCCGCGGCTCGCGCGGCCGCACGGCGTGGATCGCATCGCTCACGCGCCCGATGGTCGGGTGGCGCGAGTCGCGGTGGTTCCAGCCGAAGCCGAAGCGGCCGCCCGGGCGCAGGACGCGGTGGATCTCCCGCAGCGCGGTCTCGAGCTCGAACCAGTGGAGGCTGGAGCCGGCCACGACCGCGTCCGCCACGCCGTCCCCGAACGGGATCGCCTCGGCGGATCCCTCCACCCCTTCGAGGCCGAGCCCGCGCAGCACGGCGAGCATCCGCGGATCCGGCTCGACGGCGACGACTCGCACGCCGAGCGCCGCGACCGCCCGCGTCAGCTTCCCGGTGCCGGCGCCGAGCTCGACGACGAGCTCCGCACCCTCGGGCACGAGCCAGCGCGCCGCCTCCTCGGGCCACTGCGGCCGCGTGCGCTCGTAGGCGTCGGCGTGCGCGCCGAAGGTCAGCCGCCGGGGAGCCGTCTCCACCCCGGGAACCTAGTCAGCGGTGCGGCCGGACGCGCAGGGCGCGATAGCCGGTCACCGCCGCGAGCGCGAAGAGCACCCCGGGAACCGCGAAGTACGGCAGCGCGTCCGACGAGTTGCTCGCGCCCCAGAAGGTGAACACCCCGAGCAGCGCGAGCATCCCGATGACTCCGGCGAGCGACGAGACGTAAGCGGCCATGCGCGTCACGCTCGAAAGTTTGCCGGAAACGTCATGCCTACCGGTTTCGAGGGCGACGAGACGGCATGGCGCCGTGCCTGGGGCGGCACCACGGGCCACGGCTAATGCGCATCAAGCCTCTAGGTCGACGCGGCCGAACACCGAGCGCTCGAGGACGACCTGGGGCGCGCACGCCGCGAGCTCGACGGCGCGATCCTTCTCGTGTCGGGCCGGCCGGCCCGACTGAATCGAGGTTCGAGAACCCCCTCCGAGCGGGTAGGGACATGTCGTGGGGAGCCTCCCGCAGCAGCAGCCAGTCACGTGGCTCGAGTCGAGGCCGCGTCTGGTTTTCTTCTACTCGCCCCTGTCGGGGCGCTGCCGGCGCGTCGAGGGCTTCATCGCCCAGGTGCTGCAACGGCGTCGGAACCACGACACCTTCGATCTCGTGCGCGTGTCGGTCGAGCGGCGACCGGATCTCGCGGAGAAGTTCCGTGTCGAGCAGGTGCCGACGATCTGCGTCGTCGAGGACCGGAAGCTGCGCCGGACGATCGTCGAGCCGCGCGGCTGCGGGGAGCTCGAGCAGGAGCTGCAGCCGTGGCTGCACTGATCCCGGACGCACGTGGCTACGAGTCGCTCCCCAGCCCGTGGAGCACCCTGCACTCGACGCACGACCACCGGCCGCTCGCCGGTGTGCTCGTCTTGCTTCCCTAGCGAGCCGGCTCGCGCCTGCGGCGCCGCAGGCGCTCGAGCTTCGCCTCGAGCTCGGCGGCGAACTCCTCGAGCGTCGCCTGGCGCCCCCGGACGAGAGAGAGCTGGCGCTCGACGTGCGGGATCGCCTCCTCGACGATGCGGAGTCGCTCCTCATCGCTCGGATCCTCCTCCCAGCGGTCGCGCAACGCGGCGCGCGCCTCCTCCGCCTCGGCGAGCTCCACGAGCTCCTCGAGCGTGAGGCCGAGCAGGTCGCGGAGCCGGATCAGTTCCTGCAGCCGCGCGATGTCCGTCTCGGCGTAGGTCCGGTGCGAGCCCTTCTCGCGCTCGGAGCCCGAGCCGAGCAGCCCGAGCTCCTCGTAGTAGCGGATCGTCCGCGGCGTCACGCCGACGCGTTGCGCCACCTCGCCGATGCGGAGAGCGGCGGTGGCGCTCACGCCGCCTCCTCGACGCCGAGCGGATCGACGGCGAGCGTCTCGACGTGGACGTACTTCCCACCGCGCATGAGCGAGGCAACCGCGGCGACCACGCAGGCGACGATCGCGAAGACGAAGGCGTAGACGAGCGCCGTGTGGAACGGCCCCGAGATCAGGTGCGGGAAGAAGCCGCGGCCGGTGAGCGTGTGGGCGTTCGCGGGCGAGAGCCCATGGAGCACGTGCGGGCCGAGCAGTGTCTTGACCGGGTTGTAGCCGAGGAACGCCGCGAAGAGCGTGGCGACCGGCGGCAGGTGCGAGATGCGCGTCGCGTCGGCCGGGGAGACGCCGTGCGCGACGAGACCGGACTGCGTCGCGTGCGGGAGCCCGCTCGCGAGGCCGACGATCATCAGCGTGAAGAAGACGCCGATCGAGAGGACGCTCGACGAGACGTTGAACGTCGCGAGCATGCCCGCCCCGGCGCCGCGCTGCGCCGGCGGCAGGCTATTCATCACGCCCGCGGTGTTCGGGGACTGGAAGAGCCCCATCCCGATCCCGTTCAGGAGCAGGATCAGCGCGAACCAGACGTACCCGAAGTCCACGGGCAGGACGATCAGGAGCGCGAAGCTCGTGGCCGCGACGAGCACGCCGCCGGTCGCGAACGGCCGAGCGCCGAAGCGGTCGGAGAGCCAGCCCGACGCAGGCCCCGCGATCAGCAGCCCGAGGATCAGCGGCAGCATGTAGATGCCCGCCCAGAGAGGCGTCTGGGCGAAGTCGTAGCCGTGCTCCGGCAGCCAGATCCCCTGCAGCCAGATGATGAGGATGAACTGGAGGCCGCCGCGCGCCATCGCCGCGAGCAGCGCCGCGAGGTTCCCGGCCGCGAAGGCGCGGATCCGGAACAGCTCGAGGTGGAACATCGGCTCGTCGACGTGCACCTCGATCCAGCAGAAGATCGCGAGCAGCGCGAGGCCGCCGAGCAGGCACGAGAGCACGAGCGGCGACGTCCACCCCATCGTGTGCGCGCCGTACGGCTGGATCCCGTAGGTGATGCCGACCATCAGCAGCACGAGCCCGGCCGCGAGCGTGACGTTCCCCCACCAGTCGACCTTCCCGGGCTTCCGGACGCCGAGGTCGCGCAGCGAGCGGTACGACCAGACCGTCGCGGCGAGCCCGACCGGGACCGAGACGACGAAGACGAGGCGCCACGAGAGCGGCGCGAGGACGCCTCCGAGCACGAGCCCGAGGAACGAGCCGGCCACCATCGAGAGGCTGTTGATCCCGAGCGCGAGCCCACGCTCGTGATGCGGGAAGGCGTCGGTGAGGATCGCGCTCGAGTTGGCGAAGATCATCGCGCCGCCGACTCCCTGCCCGACGCGCATCAGGATCAGCCAGAGCGCGCCGGCGCCGCCGTGCAGCCACGTGACCGAGAGCAGGATCGAGAAGAAGGTGAAGACCGCGAAGCCGAGGTTGAACATCCGCACGCGGCCGTACATGTCGCCGAGCCGGCCGAGGCTCACGAGCAAGACGGCGAGCACGACGAGGAAGCCGAGAAGCAGCCAGAGGAGGTAGCTCGTGTTGCCCGGCTGGAGCGGGTCGATGCCGATGCCGCGGAAGATGTCCGGCAGCGCGATCAGCAGGATCGAGCTGTTGATCATCGCGAGCAGGGTCCCGAGCGTCGTGTTCGAGAGCGCCACCCACTTGTAGTCCAGCTTGTGCAGACCCATTTCCCCTGCGTCTTCGGATCAATTTGACGTTTACGTAAAGATTATCAGACCAACGTTGAGTTGTCGCGCTTGCTCAGACATGGACGCCTAACCTAGAATTTAGGCATGGCTCAACTTCCGGCTCCCCAGACCCGCGAGCTCACGGCCGCCGTGCAGGACTACGTGAAGGCGATCTTCACCCTCGAGTCCCGCGACGGCGCCGCATCCACCACGGACCTGGCGGCGCTGCTGGAGGTCCGCCCCGCCTCGGTCTCGGGGATGCTGCGCAAGCTCTCGGCGCTCGGTCTCGTCGAGCACGAGCGCTACCGCGGCGTCCGCCTCACCGACCGCGGGCGGCGCGTCGCGCTCGAGGTGGTCCGCCACCACCGGCTCGTCGAGCTGTTCCTCGTCGAGAGCCTCGGCATGACCTGGGACGAGGTGCATGCCGAGGCCGAGGTGCTCGAACACGCGCTGTCGGAGGAGCTCGAGGAGCTCATCGCGGCCAAGCTCGGCGACCCGACCGTCGACCCGCACGGCGACCCGATCCCGAGCCGCGAGCTGAAGCTCGCCGAGACCCCGGCGCCGGCACTCGCGGAGCTCGAGCCGGGCGAGAAGGCGACGTTCGTCCGGATCTCCGACTCCGAGCCGGAGATGCTCCGCTTCCTCGGCGAGCGCGGCATCGTCCCCGGCGCGCGGCTCGAGCTCGTCGAGCGCCAGCCGTTCGACGGCCCGCTCTTCGTGCGCGTGGGGAAGAACGTGCACGTCCTCGGCGCGACGCTCGCGCGCGCAATGCGCGTGCAGCGCTTGGCCAGGTCGTGAGCGACGAGGCCTACGAGGCCTTCCGCCACGGCAGCACGCCGCTGCACGCGGTCGTCGCCCGCGGCCGCGTGCGCGCGACGCTCTCGATGCTCGGCCCAGCGTTTGTCGCGGCGGTCGCGTACGTGGATCCGGGCAACTTCGCCACCAACATCCAGGGCGGGGCCCGCTTCGGCTACCTGCTGCTCTGGGTCGTCCTCGCCGCGAACCTGATGGCGATGCTGATCCAGTACCTCTCGGCGAAGCTCGGCGTGGTCACCGACCGGAACCTCCCGGAGCTGTGCCGCGACCACTACCCGCGGCCGGTCGCCTGGGGATTGTGGATCCAGGCCGAGGCGATGGCGATGGCGACCGACATCGCGGAGTTCATCGGCGCGGCACTCGGGCTCAACCTGCTCTTCGGCGTCCCTCTCCTGCCGGCCGGCTTCATGACCGGGGCGATCGCCTTCGCCCTGCTCGAGCTGCAGCGGCACGGCTTCCGCCGCTTCGAGCTCGCGATCGCGGCGCTGCTCGGGTTGATCCTGCTCGGCTTCCTCTACGAGACGGTCAAGATCGGGCCGTCCGCGAGCGGCGCGGCGCACGGCCTCATCCCGCGCCTGAGCGGCTCGACCTCCGTCTACCTCGCGGTCGGGATCATCGGCGCCACCGTGATGCCCCATGCGATCTATCTCCACTCGGCGCTGACCAAGGGACGGACGCCCGTGCGGAGCGAGGCCGAGCGGAGCCGGGTGCTGCGCTTCGCCCGGGCGGACGTGATCGTCGCGCTCGGCCTCGCCGGCCTCGTGAACATGGCGATGCTCGCGGTCGCCGCCAAGCTCTTCCACGACACGCCCGGCTACGCTCACGTGGACACGATCCGCGCGGCGCACGCGGGCTTCTCGCATCTCGTCGGCGGCACCGCCGCGCTCGCGTTCGCGGTCGCGCTCCTCGCCTCCGGCGCCTCCTCGTCGAGCGTCGGCACCTATGCGGGCCAGATCGTGATGGCCGGGTTCGTGAATCTGCGGATCTCGCTCTTCGCCCGGCGTGCCCTGACGATGTTGCCGGCACTCGTTGTGCTCGCCGTCGGCGTCAGCCCGACGCGCGCGCTCGTGCTCAGCCAGGTCGTGCTCTCGTTCGGAATCCCGTTCGCACTCGTCCCGCTCGTCCTGCTCACGCGACGTCGGGACGTCATGGGCGAGCACGTCAACCGACTGCCGACCACCGTCGTCGCGGTCGCGATCGCGGGACTGATCGGCGGCCTGAACGTCTTCCTGCTCGCCCAGACGTTCGGGCTCGCCTAGAGGCTTGATGTGAAATCGAGCCTCTAGGAGCGCGACCCGGCGATCACGCCGGTGTCGAAGCCCATCCAGTGCATGCGGCCGAGCAGCCGCGCGTGCTCGACCTTCAGGCAGCGGTCCATCACGACCTTCAGGCCCCCGTCCCGGGCGATCTGTGCGCCCTCCGGGCTGATGACTCCGAACTGGAGCCACAACGCGCCTGCGCCGACCTCGACCGCTTCGCGCGCGATGTCGGGGACGGCCGCGGGGTCGCGGAAGACGTCGACGACGTCGATGCGCTCGGGCACGTCGCGCAGGCTCGGGTAGACCTGCTCCCCCAGCACGCGCTCCTCGTTCGGGTTCACGGGGATCACGCGGTAGCCGTGGCGCTGGAGGTAGTAGCCGACGAAGTTGCTCGCGCGCAGCTCGCTCGCCGAGAGCCCGACGATCGCCACGGTGCGCGCGTTGTGCACGATCTCCTGGATCGAGCGCCTGTCCTGGAACTCGTTCATGCCGGGACGGCCGAGCCGCGCGCAGCCTGCAGCCCGCGCTCGAGATCCCACACGAGGTCGTCCACGTCCTCGAGCCCGACCGACAGCCGCACGGTTCCCGGCGCGACGCCGGACGCGGCGAGCTCCTCGTCCGACAGCTGGCGATGCGTCGTCGAGGCGGGATGGATGACGAGGCTCTTCGTGTCGCCGACGTTCGCGAGGTGGCTCCAGAGCGAGAGCGCCTCGATGAAGCGGCGCCCGCCGTCGCGTCCGCTCGCGAGGTCGAAGGAGAAGACCGAGCCGGCGCCGGCCGGCAGGTAGCGGTCGACGAGCGGGCGGTACGGGCTGTCGGGGAGCGCGGGATGCCGCACGGCACCCACACCCGGTTGCTCGCGCAGCCATTCGGCCACCGCGAGCGCGTTCCCGACGTGGCGATCCATCCGCACAGCCAGCGACTCCATCCCCAGCAGGAGCAGGAAGGCGTTGAACGGTGCCAGGACGGCGCCGAAGTCGCGGAGCGTCTCCGACCGCAGCTTCATCAGGAGCCCGTAGACGCCGAACGTCTCGTGGAACTTGAGACCGTGGTACGCGGCCGAGGGCTCCGCGATCGACGGAAAGCGGCCGTTCGACCAGTCGAAGGTGCCGGAGTCGACGACGGCGCCCGCGATCGTCGTCCCGTTCCCGGCGAGGAACTTCGTCGCGGAGTGGACGATCAGGTCGGCGCCGAACTCGAGCGGTCGGCAGAGGTACGGCGTCGCGAAGGTGTTGTCGACGACGAGCGGCGCGCCGACCTCGTGCGCGACGGCCGCGGCGAGCGAGATGTCGAGCACGTTGCCCCCAGGGTTCGCGATCGTCTCCGCGAACAGCGCCTTCGTCTCCGGCGTGACGGCGCGGCGCCAGCCGTCGGGGTCGTCCATGTCGACCCAGTCGATCGTGATCTGTAGCTTGCGGGCGAGATGGTTGAGCTGTGCGGTCGAGCCACCGTACAGCGCCTTCGCGACTGCGATCCGGTCGCCCGGCTCCAGCAGCGCGAAGAAGAGGCCGGCCTGGGCGGCGAGGCCGCTGGCGAACGCGACGGCGCCGGCGCCACCCTCGAGATTCGCGAGCCGCTCCTCGAACGCGGCCACGGTCGGATTCATGATCCGGCTGTAGACGTTGCCGTACTCCTGCAGGTTGAAGTACGCCGACGCCGACTCCGTGTCCTCGAACACGAACCCCGCGGTCTGATAGATCGGGGTCGCACTCGCGCCGGTGTAGGGATCCGGGCGCTGACCGGCATGCACGGAGCGCGTGTTGAACCCGAACTCGCGCGGCGCCTCGCCCATCGACTGAGCGTACCGAGGAGGCAATCGCCTATGAGAGTTGCGTTCCCGCAGGTGGACGATCGCGGCGCCGCTGAAAACCCCCGTGTCGAAGCCATCGCTGTCCAGCAGGACGGAAAGATCGTCGCTGCCGGCGACTCGAACCGCCGTTTCCGAAGCTCGGATCGGGCGAGCCGTCTCGGAGATAGCGAGCAAGCAGAAAGCCGTCAGTGTTCCGCAACGACGCCCGAGCGCCATTCGCGATCGGGGCTATAGTCGAGCGTCGTGGGGATTCGGTGGGGTCTTGCGGTCACACTTGTGCTGCTGCTGTCTGCTTGCGGCAGTAGTGGCGGTGGGGGTACCAGCGCGGGTAGCAGCCGCGAATCTGCGAGCGCTTACCGGGCGCAGCTCAAGACGATCGGCAAGGCGTCGGATAAGGCCCAACACGCGGTGGAGAAGGGCTTTCGCGCGACGAGTGTGCCCCAACTCGTCACCGTGCTAACCGCGTTCGGCGCTGCGGAAAGACGAATCGGCGACGAGGTTGCCGCGTTCAAGCCGCCAACGAATGCCGAAGCGGCCAACCGCGAACTCGCGAAGGGAGAGCACGACTCGGCCTCGGAAGTGCAGGCGTTACTTCCCAAGATCAAGAAGATGCCGAGCGCACAGGCTGCAGTCGCTTACCTGAGCAAGAAATCAGCCAGCAAGGGCGGCCAGGAAATCGACCAGGCCCTCGCGAAGCTGAAGAAGCTCGGTTACATCAAGAACGTCAGCTAGCTCCTGCCTTGCGCCAGACGTCCTCTGCTGGACCCGGGCCTGTCGCTTGGGCGAGAGCCCTCTCGCCCGGGCCCCGGCTCGCCGCGCGCCTACGACTCGCGGTAGACGATGCGGCCGCGGCTCAGGTCGTAGGGGGAGAGCTGGATCTTGACCCGGTCGCCCGGGTTGATCCGGATCCGGTACCGGCGCATCCGACCCGACGTGTAGCCGAGCGTCTCGTGCCCGTTGTCGAGGACGACCCGGTGCTGGCCGCTCCGGAACGACTCGACCACGGCACCCTCCACCTCGATCTTCTCT
>JAICZB010000131.1 GCA_025933895.1 Thermoleophilia bacterium | reverse complement strand
GCAGGGAGGCGTCACGTTCCAGGAAGCCGTGTTGCCGGACGCGAAGCTTCGCCCGCTGGCCGTGTCCGACGTCGACACGAAGCACGGGTTCGTGGACGCGATCAAGATCGGTCGCTGGAACGAGCCGGTGCGCGTCAAGGCGCCGGCGAGCGCCGTCCCGATCGCCACGGTCACCGCCGGCTAGCTCTGCCGGGCCCCCAGCGCCTGTCGTATCGTCCTCCGGACCCTTCGTTCGCGGGAAAGGAGCGACCAATGTCCGCCTTCCGCGGCTTCAAGAACTTCCTCATGCAGGGCGATCTCGTCGTCATCGCCGTCGGCCTGTCGATCGCGCTCGCCTTCAGCACGCTCGTGCAGGAGTTCACCTTCGCGGTGATCACGCCGCTCGTGAACGCGGCAGGCAGCGGCGGGGCAAACGGGCTCGGCTTCACGGTCAACGGGCAGCGCATCCAGATCGGAGTACTCATCTCCGCCGTCATCTACTTCATCGTCTTCGTCGCGGTCGTCTACTTCGCGATCGTCGTGCCGTACCGGATCTACCAGCGCCGTCGCGGCGTGGCCGTGTTCACGGCGCCGGCGCCGACGAAGGCGTGTCCGGCCTGCCTCTCGGACGGTCTTCCGCTCGAGGCCACGAAGTGCCGCTACTGCGCAACGCCGCTGACCGTCGCCGAGAGCGGAGGGCTCGCCGCGCCCGCCTAACTCTGCGCCCAGAACCGTTCGAACGCCGAGTCGAGCGGGACGGCCGTCACGTCGTGCAACAGCCCGTCCGCGATGCGGATCACGAGCGCCTGCTCGACGTCGAGGTCGATCCCGTTGCGGCTGCCCGTCGCGCGGTAGATCGCCACCGCCCAGTCGTCGTCGGCGAAGACGGTGTGGAGGTCGCTGCGGTAGGTGCCGCCGGTCTCGAGCCCCGTGCGGCGGAGAAACTCGACGACCTTGCGCCGGCCGCGGTACTCGCCGCTCATCACGGTGTGCCCCGGCACCCGCCACACGACGTCGCGAGCGAGGGCGGCCGAGACGGCCATCGGATCCTTGCCGAAGGCCGCGAAGAGGCGCCGGACAAGCGCGGCATTGGGATGCTCCCTCTCCGCTCCGGCGCCGGCCGAGCCGCCGCCTCCGCTTCTGGGCGGCTCCGTCGAGCCTACGCCGCTGCTCACTCGTCTCCCGCGAGCGTCGCGACGACGGCATCCGCGATCACCTTGAGCGGCCGTCCCGACGCCTGGCTCGCCTTGCGCAGGCGCGCGAACGCCTCCTGCTCGTTGAGCTGCTCCTTCTCCATCAGGAGTCCCTTCGCCCGCTCGATCACCTTGCGCGCGGCGAGCGCGTCGGCGAGCGACTCCGCCTCCGCGCGAACCGTCTGCAGCTCGTCGTGCCTGGCGCGGGCGGCGGCGATCGCGGGGAGGAGATCCTGCTCGCGGAACGGCTTCACGAGGTACCCGAAGACACCGGCCTCGACCGCGCGCGAGACGAGCTCGTCCTGGCCGTATGCGGTCAGCATCACGATTGGAATCGGTCGCTCCTCGAGGATCCGCCGGGCCGCCTCGATCCCGTCGAGCTTCGGCATCTTCACGTCGAGCACGGCGAGGTCGGGCTCCTGGGAGCGCGCGAGCTCGACCGCCTCCTCGCCGTCCTTCGCCTCGGCGCACACGTCGAAGCCGGCGCTCTCGAGCAGCGCGCGCAGGTCGAGCCGGATGATCGTCTCGTCCTCGGCGACGAGGATCCTCATGCGGTGATCCTCGCGTTGCGCAGCCGGATCCCGCTGAAGCCGAGGCTCGAGGCGACCACGTCGTCCCACAGGCGGCCGAGGTCGTCCACGGTGTCGAGCGCGATCGCGGCGATCTCGTGGCGTTCGACGAGGTTCCCGAGCTCTACGAGCTCGAGCGGCTCGACCGGCTCCGCCGAGATCCAGAAGCGGTCATCGTCCTCGACGAACGTCTCCTCGGGCATGCGGTAGGCGACGATGCGCTGCGTTCGCATCCGTTCGAGCCACTCCGGCTCGACGAGATGGACGCGCCGCGCCCGGTCACCGCCGAGGAAGCGCTCGACGTCGCGCTCGACGGTCGCGGACTCGGCCCAGAATGTCGCGCGCGGGCAGTCACGGGGGAACCAGTAGAGCGGGAGCAGCCGCGTCCCGATCGCCCAGACCTTCCCGTCGCGGGGCTCGAAGCGGCGGATCGAATCATCTTCGCTCACGTGCCACAGGGCGTGAGGCCCTTCTCCCGCGTATGGCGGCGGCGCCTCTCTCATCCGAGCGACCGGAGCAGCGCGGCGGGCTCGGGCCAGAAGAGGAGCTCCATCGCGTCGATGCGCGAGCACCAGCGGTAGTCGTCGTGCTCGTGATCGAGCTCCGGCTCCCACCCCGGCTCGACGTCGACGAGGAACGCGTGGACGTCGACCCGTGGGCCGCGCGCGTTCTCCCACGCCTCCGGCACATACGTGAACTCGCCTAGGGTCACGAATGCGTCGGTATCGTGGCCCGTCTCCTCGCGCAGCTCGCGTCGCGCCGCTGCCTCCCAATCCTCGCCCGGTTCCACGCCTCCGGCGATCGTGTGCCAGTAGCCGCCGCCTTCCGGCGCACGGTGCGCGACGAGGAACTCGGCTCCGCGGCGGACGTGGATCAGCACCTCGCTCCACTCGTTCACGCCGGGAACACCACCTCGGCACGCGCGCCGACGAATGCGAAGCTCCCCTGCAGCTCGTCCGCGACGAGGGCGCGGACGATCGAGAGGCCGGTGCCGCTCGGCGCGCCGTCGGCACCGGATCCCTCGTCCGCGATCGCGAGCAGGACGTCGCCGTCGCGGCGCGCGAGCTCGATCCGCACCGTCCCGGCGCCATGCTCGAGCGCGTTCTGCAGCAGCTCCGAGAAGACGAGCGCGAGCGCGGTCGCACGGCTGCCCGCGAGGGATACCGGCTCCAGCTGCGCGTGGACTTCGCGTCCGGCGCCGAGCCCCTGCACGAGGGTGGCGCGCAGCCGGTCGATCAGCTCGGCCAGCTCGACGTCCTCCTCCCGCTGCTCGGTGAGCGACTCGTGGACGGCGGCGATGGCGAGGATCCGGTTGACGGAGTGCTCGAGCGCCTCGCGCGGGTCGACGCCTTCGGCGCGCGCCTGCAGGCGGAGGAGCGAGGCCACGGTCTGGAGGTTGTTCTTGACGCGGTGGTGGATCTCCTGGGCGAGGACGCCGCGCATCACCGCGCGGCCGTGCTCGAGCGCGACGGCCGCGTGGTGGGCGATCGCCTCGAGCAGCGCCCGCTCCTCGTCGGTGAACGGGGTGTCACGGTCCGCGACGAGCTGGCCGATCTCGCGCCGCTTCCAGCGCAGCGGCGTTCGGACGGCGTACGCGCCGGGACGGCCCTCGGGCCACGCGATCCGGCCGTCCTCGAGCACGAGAGCCGCACCGGTCGCGTGCACCGCGTCCATCGTCGTCTTCACGATCGCCTCGAGCGACTCCTCGAGGTAGAGCGACTCAGAGACCGCCTCGGAGATGCGCGCGAGCGCCTCGAGCTCGGCGACGCGCCGCTGCGCCTCGGCGTAGAGCTGGGCGTGGACGATGGACTGCGCGACCTGGCCGGCGATGGCCTGGAGTAGCTCGATCTCGTCCGGCCGGAACTCGCGCGGCTCGCGCGTGCGGACGTTGAGCGCGCCGGCGAGCTGCTCGCGCGCGAGGATCGGGACGGCGAGGATCGACTCGTACTCCGACTCCGGCAGGTTCGGGAATTCCTTCCAGCGCGGGTCGAGGTCGGCGTTGGCGGCGATCGCGACCGGTCGGCGCTCGGCGGCCGCAGTGCCCGTGATCCCTTCGCCCGGGCGCAGGCGAGGGCGGCGGGTCATCTCGTCGAGCGGCGTGCCGTGCGTCGCCCGCAGGACGAGCTCGCCGGCGGTCTCGTCGTAGAGGTAGACGAAGCACGCGTCGGCGTCGAGCGCGGCCGCGACCTCGTTCGCGACGAGGTGCAGCACCTCCTCGAGGTCGAGCGTCGAGTTGACGGCCGCGATCGTCTCGGTCAGCAGCCGCAGGTGGCGGTCGGTCGTCTCCACGCGCCTATCGTAGGAGCGTCCTGGCCCTGACCCACGTCCTGCTCTTCTTCCACCTGCTCGGCGCCGTGAGCTTCTTCGCGGGAGCTGCGGTCGTAGGGACGTTGCAGCATGCGGCGATCCGGCGCCAGCGGCCGAGCGAGGTGTACGCGCTGCTCCGTCTGGCTCCCGCCGGCGCTGCGCTCGTGGGGCTCGGCGCCCTGCTCACGCTCGGCTTCGGGATCGCGCTCGCCGAGCACGAAGGCCTCGGACTTTCGCCGGCGTGGATCCAGGCTGCGCTGGGATTGTGGGTCGCGAGCATGGCGGTCGGCGGCTACGGCGGCCGCACGGCGCGGCAAGCGCGGCACCTGGCGCAGCGCCTCGCGGCCGAAGGCGACGCGCCGAGTAACGAACTGCACGCACTCCTCGCGGCGCCGATCCCGCTGGCGGCAAGCTACGCGAGCGGGGTGATGCTCCTCGCGATCCTCGCCCTCATGGTCTGGCAGCCCGGGTAAGGCGGCACTCCGCACGAACGTGCCAAGTAACAGACTGTTACTAGGTCGGACACCGTCCGCGCAGACCAGGCCGGCGATGGAACCAAGCGCCACTCGACGACAGCTAGTAACAGTCTGTTACTAGGGAGGACAGGCCCGTTCAGTGCGGGACGACGAACAGCCCGGCGATGCCGAGGCCGAAGACGGCGAGCGCGAGTAGCGAGTCGGGCCCGAGTCGCGCGTGCGTGTGCTGCGGCCGGCCGATCACGCCGAAGCCGTAGACCGCCGTCAGAGCGACTCCGAGCGCGGCCAACCACGCGTTGAGATGTCCCGACGACGGGAGCACCGGCTTGCCCGCGACGAGGTCGGCGACGAGGAAGAGGCAGACCTGGAACGCGTTGCCGCCGAAGATGTCGCCGATCGCGAGCGCATGGTCGCCGAGCCTCACGGCCGCGATCCCGGACGAGATCTCCGGCAGCGCCGTGGCCGCCGCGAGCACCGTCGCGCCGAAGATCACGCCGTTGACTCCGAGCCGGTTCGCGAGCTCGTTGCCGCTCGCCTCGAGCGCGACGCCGGCGCCCAGAGTCACCGCGCACCCGGCGCCGAAGATCAGCGCGACGCGGGCCGTCGACGCCCCGGCGTAGGGATGCGCCTGCTCGGGGTGGGGCTGCGAGCGCCGGTGCCGGCCGGGCCGGCTGCCGGGCATCGAGACGCTCCAGCGCGGGTCCTTGCGCGCGCGGTTGATCACGTAGAGGCCGACCATCCAGATCACGACGATTCCGAGCGACGCCGGGCTGACGCGGCCGCCGATCGCCGTCGACTCCGGGAGGAGCGAGCCCATCTCGACGCCCGCCACGACCATGACGACGAGCAGCGCCTCTAGCACGGGCGTCAGCGCGCCGACGAGATAGGTCAGCGGCCGCGACGGCCCGACGACGAAGTCGCAGATGAGCAGCACCATCGTCTGGATCGCGATGCCGCCGATCAGGTTTCCGGCTGCGAGCGGGAGGTTGCCCTGCGCTGCCGCCGAGATCGTGATCGCGAGCTCCGGCAGGCTCCCCGCGATCGAGAGCAGGATCAGGCCGCCGAGCTCGTCGCCGAGCCCGAGCCGCGCGTCGAGCGCGTCGGTCGTCTTCGAGAGCGCGACGCCGGCCGTCCAAGTTGCGGCCGCGGCGGCGAGGAAGATCAGCAGGAGGAACGGCGAGCCGAGCCCGGCCACGCCGAGAACGATGCGGACCGCGGCGGACGGAGCACTCCGCCCGCCGCAGCCCTCAGCTCAGATCGAGCCGGCTCAGCCCTCGCGCCGACGGTCGGTCGCGAGTGCCTCGAGCTCGGGCTCGCCGAGGAAGCCGTGCGGGACGACCGCGACCCGGCACGGCGTGATGGCGCGGAGCGTCGCGGTGCGTACGCCGCCCTCGAGCGAGGCGCGCTCCCCGAGCATCGTCCCCGGCCCCATCTCGGCGACCTGCTCGCCGTTGATCTCGACGCCGAGGACGCCGTCGAGGAGGAGGTAGAGGTCGCGGCCTTCCGTGGCCTGCTCCACGAGCACCTCGCCTTCGTCGAGCTTGCGCCGCACGAAGTCGACTTCGCCGGAGAGGAGCGTCCGCGACAGCTCGCGCTCCAGCGCACTTTCCGCCGCCGCCACGACCGCCGGCGACTCCTCGTCGCCCCACGGCGTGTTGTCACCGTGCGACTCGCGGTACCACGTCTTGAAGTCGACGGTGCCGCTCTTCTGCGCGAGGGCGCCTTCGTTGTCGTAGATCCAGTGCCGCGGGAACGGGCTCGCGCCGACGAGCTCGTGCTCGACGCGGCCGTCCGCGTGGATGGTGAGCGCGAGCGTCGTCCACGCCGTCGCCGAGTGGATCCGGAACCGAGGCCCGCCCTTGACCGGCCGCGGCGCCGGGAACCCTGCGCGCCCGCCGACCGTCTGCACGAACCGCGCCCGGTCGCCCGAGATCTCGGGCTCGGCGCGAAGCACTTCGAACGCCACGCCCGGGACCACGATCGCCTTTCGCCCGAAGCGGAACGTCGTCGAGCCGACGAGGCCGCCTCCCCAGTACCCCGCGTCGACGATCGCGCCGTCCTCGACGTCGATCCAGGCGTGCAGCAGGTTCGCCTCGCGAAACCGGTCGAGGTCGCGCAGCTGCTCCAGAACCTGCGCGCCGCCGATCCGATCCGGCGGCGGCTCGTCGTAGTGGCCGACGCCGAGCTCGAACGGCAGCTTCGGCATTCCGTCGATCGCCTCGGACGGGATCCACGAGATCGCGGTGACCGATCCTTCGATGCGCATCAGTTGCTCCTCCCTGTTGGCCGCCGCTCGATCTAAGCGCGGCAGGCGCCGAGATTCAAGGAGGG
>JAICZB010000292.1 GCA_025933895.1 Thermoleophilia bacterium | reverse complement strand
GTCGCCGCGACCGGCGCCCTCGACGAGGCCCGGGAGGTGGCGCTCGACTACGCTAGGCGCGCCAGGGCACGGCTCGACGGCGAGCTCCACAGAGACGAGCTCGAGGCCCTGACTCACGCAGTCGTCGACCGGGAAAGGTAAGCCGCACGGTGGCAGTTCTCGACACCCTCGACACGCTCGCACCGATCCGGGAGAAGGTGCTCGCCGGAGAGCGGCTCGACTTCGACGACGGCGTCGCGCTGATGGAGACGGACGACCTGCTCGCGCTGGGCGAGCTCGCCGACCTCGCGCGCCGGCAGCGCGGCGGCGGCGACGAGGTCTACTACGTCCAGAACATCAACCTGTACCAGACGAACGTCTGCCGGGTGAAGTGCAAGTTCTGCGCCTTCGCAAAGACCCGCAAGCAGGAGGACGCGTTCACGCTCACGGCCGACGAGTTCGTCGAGGACGCCGTCGCCCAGCACGAGCTCCACGGCTTCACCGAGATCCACACGGTCAACGGCGAGAACCCGCACGTCGACCTCGAGTACTACGCCGGGCTCCTCCGCAAGCTGAAGGAAGCGATGCCGGACGTCCACCTCAAGTTCTACACGGCCTCCGAGATCCATCACATCTCGCGGCTCGAGGGCTGCTCGCACGAGGAGGTTCTCCGCACGCTGAGGGACGCCGGCCTCGACTCGATGCCGGGCGGAGGCGCCGAGATCTTCGCCGACCGTGTGCGCGCGCTCATCGCGCCGGGCAAGGAGCATCCCGACGAGTGGTTCGACGTCCACGACACGGCCCACCGGCTCGGGATCACCACGCAGTGCACGATGCTCTACGGCCACGTCGAGACCTACGAGGAGCGGGTCGACCATCTCCTGCGCCTGCGCGACCAGCAGGACCGCACCGGCGGTTTCCTGTCCTTCATCCCGCTCGCGTTCCATCCCGAGAACACCGTCTTCGAGCGCCGCGGCTTCCGCTTCACCACGGGTGCCGACGACCTGAAGGTGATCGCTGTCTCGCGGCTCCTGCTCGACAACGTCCCGCACGTGAAGGCCTACTGGATCATGATGGGCCTCCCGCTCGCCCAGGTCGCGCTGCATTTCGGCGCCGACGACGTCCAGGGCACGGTCGTGCGGGAGAAGATCTTCCAGGCCGCGGGCGCGAGCGCCGGCACCGAGCAGAAGGTCGCGGAGCTCGTCCGCTTCGTCCGCGAGGCGGGCCGGATCCCGGTGCAGCGCGACAGCCTCTACAACGAGCTGCGCCGATGGTGAGCCTCGGCGACTACGACCTTGCGCCGGACGTCGTCTGGGTCGGCTCGCTCCCTGGGCTCATGTGCCGCGGCGACGAGCAGGTCGAGTCGAGGCTCGACCAGATCCGCGCGAACGGTCTGACATTCGACCCCGAGGTGCTCGCGGAGCGAGACGGCGCCATCCTGATCGACCCTCGCGTCTCCGCGCCGCCGCAGCTGAACCCGGAGCTGCACCAGATCCTGATCGTCCACGACGGGCTGGTGCACGAGATCCGCGACTACCCGAACCGAGCGGCTGCGCAGACGGCGTTCGAGGCGATGCAGTGATTCGCCTCGGCCGCATCGCGTACGTGAACATGGCGCCGGTCTTCTACCGGGTCGACGCCGAGGTGGACGAGGTGCAGGGCGTCCCGACCGAGCTGAACCGGATGCTGGTCGCGGGCGAGCTCGACACCGCGCCGATCTCCTCGATCGCGTACGCGCAGGATGCCGACCGGCTGCGGCTCTTGCCGCGGCTCTGCGTCGCGTCGGAAGGCGCGGTCGACTCGATCCAGCTCGTCTCGAGAAAGCCGCTCGAGCAGGTGCGCCTCGTGGCCGTCACGCCGGAGTCCGCGACCTCGGTCGCCCTCACGAAGGTGCTGCTGCCGGAGGCGGAGCAGGCCCCGCTCGAGGCGTACGAGGCGGGAGAGGCCGAGGCGAAGCTCCTGATCGGCGATGCCGCGCTGCGTTCCGCCTTCGAGGATCCGACCCCGCATCACGACCTCGGCCGGCTCTGGCTCGAGCGGACGGGTCTGCCGATGGTGTTCGCGGTCTGGGCGTGCCCGGAGCCGTTGGCCGAAGGACTCGCGGAGCTGGAGGATGCGCTCGTCTCGTCGGTGCGGCTCGCCCGCGCCGAGCCACAGCAGCTCGCGTACGAGGCGGCCGAGCGGTACGGTTATCCGGCCGGCTTTCTCGCGCGCTACTTCGAAAAGCTGCGCTACCGCTTCGGCCCGCGCGAGCGCGCCGGCCTCTACACATTCCTCGAGCTCGCGCGCGACGCGGGCCTGCTCGAGTCGGTGCCGGAGCTGCGCTTCGTCCAGACGAAGGCG
>JAICZB010000261.1 GCA_025933895.1 Thermoleophilia bacterium | reverse complement strand
CGCGAGCTCGACCTGGCGATCGCCACACGGCCGGAGCTCAGCGAGCGGGTGGACGACCTGCGCGCCGCCGCGACCTCCCTCGCGTCCGACCGGGAAGCGACGGACGCCCAGCAGCGGGCGGCCGCCGAGCTGCTCGAGCTGCTCGAGCGCGACCGCCGTCCGGACCGGCTGATGAACCTGACCGGCTTCAAGGCCCGAGGCGACCGCGCGGCCGCGTACTGCGAGGCCCTGGCCGCCGTCGAGCAGGCGGCCCTCGACGAGGCGGCCACCCGCGACCGAGCGCTCCTGCAGGAGCTCCTGACCCTGTTCGCGCAGCGGTACGTCGAGGCGAAGGCACGCGAGTCCGCGCTCGATTTCGAGGACCTGCAGCTCGAGGCGCGCGAACTCCTCCGGTCGCAGCCGGAGCTGCGTGAGCGCGAGCAGGCGCGCTTCCGCTCGATCCTCGTGGACGAGTTCCAGGACACGAACCGCCTGCAGACGGAGATCGTGGATCTGCTGCGGACTCGCGAGACCGAGCTCTTCTTCGTCGGCGACGAGTTCCAGTCGATCTACGGCTTCCGTCACGCGGACGTGCAGGTCTTCCGCGAGCGGCGCGAAGCCGTCGAGCAGCCGCTCTCGCTCACGCTGAACTACCGGTCGCGGCCCGAGGTGCTCGCCGCCGTCAACGAGCTCTTCGGCTCGCACTTCGGCGGGGAGTTCCAGGAGCTGGCGGCGGCAGCCGAGTTCCCGGATCCGGTCTTCGGGCATCCCGTCGAGCTGCTCGTCACCGGCAAGGAGAGCTACAAGGACAGCGGCGTCCACTGGCGGCGCGGAGAGGCGCGGGCGGTGGCTCGGCGCGTGCGCGAGCTCGTGGACACGGGGGCGGCGACGCCGGGCGAGATCGTCCTCCTCTTTGCCGCCGGCACCGACGCCGAGTGGTACGAAGACGAGCTGCGGCGCGCGGGGCTACCCACGTATCGCGCGACAGGAAAGGGCTATTTCGGCCAGCAGCAGGTCGTCGACCTGCTCGCGTACCTCCGCCTTCTCCAGAATCGCTACGACGACTTCGCGCTCGTCTCGGTGCTGGCGTCGCCGTTCGTGGGCGTCTCGAACGATGCGCTCGCGCTCCTGCGGCGGGTCGCCTCGAGGCGTCCGCTCTTCTCCGGCCTGGAGCACGCGCTGCCGCCGGGCCTCGGTGAGCGAGACGAGAGGCTGATGCGCGCGTTCCGGCAGCGGTACGACCGCCTCGTGGAGGCGATGCCGCGGCTGTCGCTCGAGCGCCTCTGCGAGCAGATCGTCGCCGAGCACGACTACGACCTCGCCGTGCTCGCCCAGTGGGACGGCCGCCGGCGGTACGCGAACCTGCGCAAGCTCGCACGGCTCGCCCGCTCGTACGAGGAGCTGCGCGGGCCGGACGTCGAGGGCTTCGTCCGGTTCGTCGCCGAGCAGGAGGCCGTCGGCGCGCGCGAGCTCGAAGCGGTGGCCGAGGAGGAGGGAGCCGATGCCGTGCGCCTCCTCACGATCCACGCCGCCAAGGGCCTCGAGTTCAAGGTCGTGATCGTCGCGGACGCGGGCCGCGACCGCATCCCGCCCTCGCCGGACGAGATCCTCGCCCTACCCGACGGCCGCTTCGGCTTCCGGGTGGCCGATCCCGTGACGACGAAACGGCGCGGCGCCTTCGACTACGAGGCGGTGAAGGAGGCACGGCAGGAGGCGGAGCGCGCCGAGCGGCTGCGCCTCTACTACGTGGCGATGACCCGGGCGAAGGAGCGGCTGATCGTCTCCGGCTCCGTCGACCTCGGCGCCGAGCGCGAGGCGCCGACCCCGATCGCGTGGGTGCTCGACCGGCTGGCTGCCGACGAGGAGCTTGCGGCGGCGGGCGACGCGCCGCTCGAGCTCGTGCGCGGCGACGCGCGGCTGCTCGTCCGGCTCGACCGGCACCGCAGCGAGGACGCCGCGTCGGGAGGTGAGGTCTCGACCGAGCCCCGGCCGGACGTCGGCGGCTTTGCCGACGACGTTTCCAGCCAGGGACAGCTCGCGCTGTTCGCCGCCCTCGACGAGGTCGCGGCTCCACCTGCGGCACCGGAGCTCCCGCCGCTCGTGGCGCTGACCGAGCCGCCGCTGTACCGCGTCCGCAAGCTCTCCTTCACGGCGCTCTCGCTCTTCGAGCAGTGCGCGTACAAGTACTTCGCGCGCTACGGCCTCGGGATGAGCGAGCGGCCGGCCGAGGGCGAGGGCACGGGGGAGATGTCCGGAACCGAGATCGGCAGCGCCGTGCACGCGCTCCTCGAGGAGATCGACCTCGCCGCTCCGGTCGTGCCCGAGATCGAGGACGAGCTGATCCGCGGCTTGGTGGCGGCGTACTGCGACTCCGACCTCGCGCGTCGCGTCGCGGCGCTGCCCGGAGTAGAGAAGGAGCGGCACTTCACGTTCGAGCACGACGGCGTGCTCGTGCACGGGTACCTGGATGCCTTCTACTTGCATGACGGACGGGCGTTGGTGGTCGACTACAAGACGAACCAGCTGGGCGAAGCGTCGCCGGAGGAGATCGTCGAGCAGGACTACCGGCTGCAGCGGCTCGTCTACGCGCTCGCCTCCTTCCGTGCCGGCGCCGACGAGGTCGAGGTCGTCTACCACTTCCTCGAGCGTCCGGACGCGCCCGTGGAGGCCCTGTTCTCCCGCGCCGACGTCCCGGAGCTCGAGGCGGATCTGTCCGCCGCGATCGAACGCATCCAGGCCGGCGAGTTCCCGCCGACTCCGAGCGAGTTCGCCTGCTCCGGCTGCCCTGCGCTCGACCTCGTCTGCGCAGGCCCGCGCCTGCGTCCGCGGCTGCCCGAGGCCGTTGCCTCGTAGCTTCGTGCAGGAGGCTCGCAGGCGCGTCGGGCCGAAGAGGCAGCGAGTCGGGCCGGTCATCGAGCGGCTCGCGGCCGAGCACGCCGACGCGGCGATCGCGCTTCGCTTCCGGAGTTCGCTGGAGCTGCTCGTCTCGGTGATGCTCTCGGCGCAGACGACCGACGTGAACGTCAACCGCGTCACGCAGACACTGTTCGAGAAGTACCGCCGGCCCGAGGACTACCTCGCGGTGCCGCAGGACGAGCTCGAGCGGGACGTCTTCGCAACGGGCTTCTACCGCCAGAAGGCGAAGGCGTTGCGCGGGACGATGCAGAAGCTGCTCGAGGAGTTCGACGGCGAGGTGCCGCGGCGGCTCGACGAGCTGATGCGGCTGCCGGGCGTCGCCCGCAAGACCGCCAACGTCGTCG
>JAICZB010000215.1 GCA_025933895.1 Thermoleophilia bacterium | reverse complement strand
CGGATCGAACGCGAGTCCGGCCGTCTCGATCTCGTCGTCGGCAACGCCTGGGGCGGCTACGCCGACCACGACGTACGCACGTTCACCGCTCCGCTCTGGCAACAGCCGCTCTCGCGCTGGCAGACGATGCTCGCGTCGGGTCTCCGGCACCAGCTCACGACCGCGCGCCTTGCGTCCGCGCGCATGGTCGAGCAGGGCTCCGGCCTGATCGTCTTCACCGGCGCCTGGGACGATCCGGACGAGTACCTCGGCAACCTCTACTACGACGTGTGCAAGGCGGCCGTCTCGCGCCTCGTCACCGGGCTCGCGCACGAGCTGCGGGACGCCGGCGTCGCGGTCGTCGGGATCGTGCCGGGATTCACGCGCACCGAGGCCGTGGTCGACGCGTTCGCGAGCGAGGGCATGGAGCCACCCGAGATAGCGCACTCGCCCGAGTACGTCGGTCGCGCCGTCGTCTGCGTCGCGGCCGATCCCGATGCAGGGTCGCTGAGCGGGACCAGCGTGCAGACGGCGACGCTCGGCGAGCGCTACGGCTTCGCCGACGTCGACGGGCGCAGCTTCTCGCCGTTCCGGCTGGGCGACGAGAACCGCCTCGGCTAGGAGACCGTGGCGAACACGATAAGCGCCGGCAGCGACGCCGCGAGCGCGACCGTCACGACGCTCCTCCCCCAGCTCCAGCCGTGGACGCTGCGCACGCCGACGACGAGCAGGAGCGCGCTCCACGCGAAGGCGAAGTAGAGAAGCCCTCCGAAGGTTCGGTCGCCCGGCCCCCAGTCGGCGCCGCCGGTGCGGAAGAGATCCTGCCCGTAGATCGCGATCCGAACGGGCCAAACGGTGAAGAGAGCGAGTGCGAGCGGCATGGCCGCGAGGGTGAGCACGTGCCGCGCGCGGCGGTAGCTGCCGAGGCCGCCGAAACGGCGAGCCGCGCCGTAGAGCAATCCTCCGCCGAGCCAGTACGCGGCGACCGCGTAGACGACGCCGCCGAAGAAGGCCCAGACGGGGATCAGGGATACCGAGACCGATGCGTCGTTGAGCAGCTGGCGCGCGACGGGCGTCCCGAGCACGGCGGCGATCCCCGCGAGTCCGGCGATTGCGGTGAGCGGCTCCTGACGCGCCTCGACGGCCTCCTCCGACTGGTCGCGCAAGGAGACGAAGACGGCGCGCGGCGCGACGAGCACCGCCGGCGCGCGCAGCCACCAGCTCCGTTCGAGCGCCGACGGGCGCGCAGTCTCGACGGTTGCCGCCATCGGCAATGAGGGTAGCCCGTTTCGGTCAGAGGGTGGCCAGAGCAAGGACCACGGTCACGACCACCCCGAACGCGAGCCAGCCGCCCGAGATCCACGCCCAGGTGCGCAGCTGCGCCTTCTTGCGCGGGTCCGACTGGCTCCCCTGCAGCAGGAGAGCGGCGATCAGCGCGATGAAGGGGAAGAACACCGTCGCGAGCACGGCTCCGGCAACCGCCGCGCCGTTGTAGCCGGTGTCGGGTGCTGCGGACCCTGCCTCCATGTCGCGAGTCTGACGCCGGGGCGGCGTCGCGACAAGTGTCAGCTTCGGACGTGTCTACGCGGCCGCGATCGCGGGCGCGGGCAGCACGTGCTGGAGGAAGCTCCCGGTGAAGCTCTCCTCCACCTGCGCCACATCCTCGGGAGTGCCGACGGCGATGAGCTCGCCTCCCGCCTCGCCGCCTTCCGGGCCGAGGTCGATCACCCAGTCGGCCTGCTTGATCACGTCGAGGTTGTGCTCGATCACGATCATCGTGTTGCCGCCGTCGACGAGGCGTTGCAGAGTCTCGAGGAGCTTCTCGATGTCGGCGAAGTGGAGCCCGGTCGTCGGCTCGTCGAGGATGTAGAGCGTCTTCCCGGTCGCGACCTTGCACAGCTCGGCAGCGAGCTTGACGCGCTGTGCCTCGCCGCCGGAGAGGGTGGTCGCCGGCTGGCCGAGCTTGATGTAGTCGAGCCCGACGTCGTGGAGCGTCTGCAGCCGGCGTCGGATCTTCGGGATCTTGGCGAAGAACCTCAGCGCCTCCTCCACCGACATCTCGAGGATGTCCGCGATCGAGCGCCCCTTGAACCGCACCTCCAGCGTCTCGCGGTTGTAGCGCGCGCCCTTGCACGTCTCGCACGGCACGTAGACATCGGGCAGGAAGTGCATCTCGATCTTGATCTGCCCGTCTCCCTTGCACGTCTCGCAGCGCCCGCCGCGGACGTTGAACGAGAAGCGGCCCGGCTTGTAGCCGCGCACCTTTGCCTCCGGGGTCAGGGAGTAGAGCTCGCGGATGTGCGTGAACAGGTCGGTGTACGTCGCCGGGTTCGAGCGAGGGGTGCGGCCGATCGGCTTCTGGTCGATCTCGATCACCTTGTCGAAGACCTCGATCCCCTCTACACCCGCGTGCGCGCCGGGCTTCACGCGCGCGCGGTTGAGCCGGTTCGCGAGCGCCTTGAACACGATCTCGTTCACGAGCGTCGACTTGCCGGAGCCGGACACGCCCGTGACGCAGACGAACTTGCCGACCGGGAACTCGACGTCGATGTCCTTGAGGTTGTGCTGCGCGGCGCCGCGCACGAGGAACGTGCCGCGATCCTCGTCCCGCCGCTCCGGCACGGCGATCGAACGCTTGCCCGAGAGGAACTGGCCGGTGACGGACTTCGCGACCCGCTCGACCTTCGTCGCCGGCCCCTCCGCGACGACCTCGCCGCCGTGCAGGCCCGCGCCTTGCCCCATGTCCACGAGCCAGTTCGAGCGGCGCATCATCTCCTCGTCGTGCTCGACGACGAGCACGGTGTTCCCGAGGTCGCGCAGCCGCTCGAGCGTGTCGATCAGCCGCGCGTTGTCGCGCTGGTGGAGGCCGATGGAGGGCTCGTCGAGGATGTAGAGGACGCCCACGAGCTGCGACCCGATCTGCGTTGCGAGCCGCAGCCGCTGCGCCTCGCCACCCGAGAGCGTGGCCGCCGCACGGTCGAGCGTGAGGTAGCCGACACCGACGTCGTCGAGGAACGTCAGCCGCTCGCGGATCTCCTTCACGATGCGGTGCCCGATCAGCTCCTCGGTCGGCGTCAGCTCGAGCTCGTCGAGGAAACCGAGAGCGCGCGTGACGGACAGCTTCGTGAACTCGTGGATCGACTTCGCGCCGACGGTGACTGCGAGCACCTCCGGCTTCAGGCGCGCGCCCTTGCAGACCGGACACGGCCGGAAGCTCATGTACTCCTCGATCCGCTCGCGGGCGGTCGAGGAGTCGGTCTCGCGGTAGCGCCGCTGGAGGCTGGCGACGATGCCGTCGAAGGCGAGCATGTACTGGCGCCGCCGTCCCATGCGGTTGCGGTACTGGACGTAGATCTTCTCGCCGTCGGTCCCGTTGAGGAAGCGATCCTGCTCCGCCTCGGTCAGCTCGGACCACGGCTTCGACGTGTCGATCTCGTAGCGGTCGGCGATCGCCTGGATCACGGCCTCGTAGAAGCCGGACGAGCCGCCCACAGACCACGGCACGAGCGCGCCGTCGTCGATCGACAGCGACGGATCGGGGACGAGCAGGTCGGGGTCGATCTCCTGCTGCGAGCCTAGGCCGGTGCAGCGCGGGCAGGCGCCGTGCGGCGCGTTGAAGGAGAAGATCCGCGGCTGCAGCTCCGCCAGCGAGACGCCGTGGTCCGGGCACGCGAAGTTCTCCGAGAAGAGGAGCTGCTCCCCGGTATCGACGAGGTCCACGGCCACGAGCCCCTCGGCGAGCCCGGCCGCGGTCTCGATCGACTGCGTCAGGCGCAGCCGCAGGTCGGCGCGCATCACGAGCCGGTCGACGACGACCTCGATCGTGTGCTTGAACTTCTTGTCGAGCTCGGGCACGCCCTCTTCGAGGACGTACTGCTCGCCGTCGACCTTCACGCGCGTGAAGCCCTCCCGCGTCAGGTCCTCGAACACGTCCCTGTACTCGCCCTTCCGGTCGCGGACGACGGGCGCGTTGACCGTGAAGCGCGTCCCCTCCTCGAGCTTCAGCACCTGGTCGACGATCGCGTCGAGGCTCTGCCCGGCGATCGGCTTGCCGCAGACCGGGCAGTGCGGCCGGCCGACGCGCGCATAGAGGAGGCGCAGGTAGTCGTAGATCTCCGTCACGGTGCCCACGGTCGAGCGCGGGTTCCGCGAGGTCGTCTTCTGGTCGATCGAGATCGCCGGGCTGAGGCCGTCGATGTGGTCGACGTCCGGCTTCTCCATCATCTGGAGGAACTGGCGCGCGTAGGCGGAGAGCGACTCGACGTAGCGGCGCTGCCCCTCCGCGTAGATCGTGTCGAACGCAAGGCTCGACTTCCCGGAGCCGGACAGCCCGGTGATGCAGATGAGGCGGTTCCGCGGCAGGCGGACGGTGATGTCCTTCAGGTTGTGCTCGCGGGCGCCGTGGACGACGAGTTCGTCGGCAGCCATATGACGGCCATTCTACCGAGCCGAACAGACGTT
>JAICZB010000239.1 GCA_025933895.1 Thermoleophilia bacterium | reverse complement strand
CTTCTCCCAGAGCGCTTCGCTCGCGTGCACGTGCACGTCGATCCCGACCAGGTCGACGAGCTCGCAGGGGCCCATCGGCCAACCCGCCCCGTGCTTCATCCCCGCGTCGAGGTCGGCCGGCGTCACCCGCGCCTCGTCCAGCACGCGCACGCAGTCGTTGAGCAGAGGGATGAGGATCCGGTTGACCACGAACCCGGGCGTGTCGTGGCAGCGGATCGGATGCTTGCCGAGCCGCTCCCCGAGCGCGTAGGCGGCATCGAACGCCTCGTCCGAGGTCCGCTCGGCCCGCACGACCTCGACGAGCGGCATGAGCGGCGCAGGATTGAAAAAGTGCATGCCGACCATTCGCTCCGGCGTCGAGGTCGCGCCGGCGATCTCGGTGACCGACAGGGCCGACGTGTTCGTCGCGAGGACGGCGTCCGGCCGGCAGACGCGTTCCAGCTCCGCGAACAGCCCGCGCTTCGGCTCGAGCTCCTCCACGATCGCCTCGATCACGACGTCGCAGTCGGCGAACGCGACGAGATCGGTCGTCAGCGTCAGGAGGCCGATGTCGAACGAGTCGATCTGACCCTTCTCGACCTTGCGGGTGAGGAAGTGCTCGATCCGACCCCTTGCCTGCTCCCCCAGCTCGACGGTGACCTCGCGCCCGACCGTCTCGAGGCCAGCCTCGAGGGCGAGCTGCGCGATTCCCGCGCCCATCGTCCCCAGCCCGACGACTCCGATCTTCATCTTGCGGAGCCTAGACGTGGGCCGACGAGCGCGATCACGAGAGCCGCGGCGGCGATGAGACCGAGCGCGCCGGTGAGACCCACGCCGCGCGCGAGGAAACCGATCGCGGGGCCGTTCACGACACCGCCGGCGTACCCGGCCGTGGCGACGGCGGCGATACCCGCGCCCGAGGCGACGCCCGGCACCGTCCCTCCCACTCTGAACAGCGCCGGGATGATCGGCGCAGAGCCGGCCCCGACGCAGGCGAAGCCGATCAACGCCGGCGCCGGCGAGCGGGTGCCGAGCGCCACGGCAAGCCCGACGCAGCTGAGCGCGCCGCTCCTGAGGCACAGCCCGCCGATTCCCCAGCGCTCGAGGAGCCTGTCGCCGACGAGCCGCACCAGTCCCATCGCGAGCGAGAACGCGGCGACCCCTCCGGCAGCCAGCGCGCTGCTCGTCCCGACCGGGCCTGTGAGGAAGACGGCCGCCCAGCTGACCGTCGCGGCCTCGACGAAGAATCCGCAGAACATGAGCAGCCCCGGAAGTGCGAGCGGTCCGCGCGGGAGCGCGAAGTGCGCGACATCCACCGCGGCGCCGGTCGCAGGCAGGAGGAACGGTGTCGCGACGGCGAGTGCGACCGCGCCCGCAGCTACGACGACGGGAAACTGCACGCGCAGCCCGATCGAGGCTGCTGCGGCACCGGCCGCGATCCCCGAGCCGGCGAGCAGCCCGAAGCTCCACGCGCTGTGCAACCCCGAGAGGACGCGCCGGCCGAGCGCCTTCTCGATCGCGACGCCGTGCGCGTTCGAGGCGACGTCCACGATCCCCCACCCCGCGCCGATCACACACGCCGCCGGCAGCAGCGTCGCGTAGGAGGGCACGAACGCCGCCGCGGTGATGCCCGCGCCCGCGCAGAGCAGCCCGAGGGCGCTCGGCCCGCGGCTGCCGACCCGTGCCGTGACCCAGCCGGCAAGCGGCAGGATCGCCGTCGCGGTGAGGAGGACGGCGAAGAGGACGATGCCGAGCTCGCCGCTGTCGAGGGAGAGCCGCTGCCTGACCGCCGGCAGCCGCGCATCCCAGTTCCCGCCCAGCGCCCCGAAGACGACGAAGACCGCCGCCAGGGCCACATGCGCGCGGCGCAGCCGGCGGTCTCCCCTCACGGCGGGGAGCGTAGACTCGCCGCTGCGTGGACGTGGACGAGGGCACCGTCGCCTTCCCGCTCGACGGCGAGGAGGCGCAGACGTGGTACCGCGTGACCGGCGAGCTCCGGCCCGGAGACGCCGAGGCTCCGGCACCGCTCCTCGTCCTCCACGGCGGCCCGGGCGCGACGCACGCCTACCTGCTCTCGCTCACGGACCTCGCAGGCACCCGGGCCGTCATCCACTACGACCAGCTCGGCAACGGCCGCAGCACGCACTACCCGGACCGCGGCGCCGACTTCTGGACGGTCGACCTCTTCGTGCGCGAGCTCCACAACCTCGTCGCGGCGCTCGGGATCGCCGGCCGGCACGACGTCCTCGGTCAGTCCTGGGGTGGCTTCCTGGCGCAGGAGTACGCGCTGACGCAGCCTCCCGGGTTGCGCGCCCTCGTGCTCGCGGACACGGCGGCGTCGTTCCCCGACTTCGTCGCCGAGGCGAACCGGCTGCGCGCGCTCCTCCCGCCGGAGGTCGAGGAGACGCTGCGCCGCCACGAGGATGCCGGCACGACCGACGACCCCGAGTACGCGGCCGCGTGCGACGTCTTCTACCGGCGCCACGTCTGTCGGCTCGACCCGTGGCCGGACGAGGTCGTCGAGGCGTTCGCCTGGATCGAGCGCGACCCGACCGTCTACCACACGATGAACGGCCCGAGCGAGTTCCACGTGATCGGCTCGATCCGCGACTGGCAGTCGAAGGACCGGCTGGGCGAGATCGACGTCCCGACGCTGCTCGTCTCCGGCCGGCACGACGAGGCGACCCCGGCGCTGCAGAAGACGCTGCAGGACGGGATCCGCGGCTCGGAGTGGGTCCGCTTCGACGACTCCTCCCACCTGCCGCACGTCGAGGAGCGAGAGCGCTACATGCAGGTCGTCGGCGACTGGCTCGCGCAGCACGACTGAGCCGCAACCGGGTCTATCCTCCGCTGACGTGAGCTTGTCTCCGCTGAGCCGCCTGCCCGCTCCGTGGCGGAAGATCGTCGATTGGGCCTTCACGCTCGCGGCGGCGATCGTGTTCGTGTTGGCCTTCGAGGCGGAGGTGGCCAAGCCTTACCGGATCCCGTCCTCGTCCATGGAGAACACACTGCACTGCGCCCGTCCGATGCCCGGCTGCGAGGCGTCCACGAGCGACCGTGTCCTGGTGAACCGGCTGGCCTACGACTTCGGGAGCCCGCAGCGCGGGCAGATCGTCGTCTTCAAGGCTCCGGCGAAGGCCAACCGCTGCGAGCCCGGCGATGCGGGCACCACGTTCGTCAAGCGGCTGATCGGGCTGCCGGGAGAGACGGTTCGCGAGGACCACAAAGGCTTCATCTGGATCCGGCGACCTGGATCGACCTCGTGGACGAAGCTCCCGGAGCCGTACCTCTCCAGCGCTGCTCGACGCGCCGACTCGGCCGACTTCGGGGAAACCTGGCGCGTGCCGCCGGGCGAGTACTTCATGCTCGGCGACAACCGAGGCGGCTCCTGCGACTCGCGGAGATGGGGAGTCGTCCCCCGGAGCAGCCTGATCGGCCCCGTGATCTTCACCTACTGGCCGCCGGGGCGGATCTCGTACCACCCGGGCGGCTGGTAGTCAGCGACTCCGCAGGCACGCGTCGAGGAAGTGAGGGAACGGACCGCGTTCGTTGGCGAGCACGACAGCGTACGCCGCGACCGGAACTCCGGCCGGCTGCGCCCCATCTGGCTCATGCAGCGCGACTAGAGGACGAATGGCACGAGCATCTTGGTCGAACGCTTGTACTTCGGATACTCCTCGGGGAACTGCGCGGTCAGGTAGCGCTCCTCGACGGTCGCGCTGTAGAGGAAGTAGACGCCGGCAAGCCCGACGACCACGAGCCACGTCCAGCTCAGCGCGATTGCGGTGCCGACGCCCGCAACCAGGATGCCGCTGTAGATGGGGTGTCGAACCAGACGGTAAGGACCGCTGCTCACCAGCTCCGGCT
>JAICZB010000027.1 GCA_025933895.1 Thermoleophilia bacterium | reverse complement strand
CTCGGCCCGGTTTCGCCGTCGGCGACCGTGGCCGGCTCCGTGGTGCTGCAGCCGCGGGACGAAGCCGCGCTGACGCGCTTCATCTCGCAGCTGACCGACAAGCATTCCGCGCTGTTCCACCGGTACCTCACCCCGGGGCAGTTCGCGGCGAGGTTCGGTCCGACTCCCTCGAGCATCGCGGCCGTCAAGGCGCAGCTCCAGGCGTCCGGGCTGAGCGTCACGAACGTGGCGCGGGACGGACTGGTCGTGAGCTTCAAGGCACCGGCGAGCCGGGTCGAGACCACCTTCCGGACCGGGCTCGCCCGTTACAAGCTCGCGAACGGCGAGATCGGTCGCGCACGGACCGCTCCGGTGCGCGTCCCCGCAGCGATCGCGAAGTACGTGACCTCCGTCATCGGCCTGGACACGACGGTCAAGCTGCATCCTTCGGGCGTCCTCCGGGCGCCGAAGTCGATGATCGGCAGCTATCCGGCCGCCCAGGCCCCGAAGAGCTTCACCCATCCCGCCGGCTCGCCGACGGCGTGCACCGATGCGTCGACCGCGGCCCAGGAGTTCGGCGGCCTGACCGACGACCAGATCGCCAACGCGTACGGCGCGTTCGGCCTCTACGGCGCGGGCGACACCGGCGCGGGACAGCACATCGGGATCTTCGAGCTGGAGCCGTTCGCGCTGAGCGACCTCCAGACCTTCGACACGTGCTACTTCGGCGCGACCGCGGCCCACAACATGACCACCAACCTGCTGCACGTCCACAACGTGGACGGCGGCCCGGGCGTGGGGGCCGGCGAGGGCGAGGCGATCCTGGACATCCAGGACGTGTCCGCGTTCGCGCCGGGCGCGCACATCGACGTCTACCAGGCTCCGAACACCACGTTCGCCTCGTTCGACCAGTACCTCCAGATGATCAACGACGACGCCGACCAGATCATCACCACGAGCTGGGGCGTCTGCGAGCAGGCCATCCAGGAGGGCTCGCCGGGCGTCCAGCAGGCGGAGAACCTGATCTTTCAGCAGGCGGCGGCGCAGGGCCAGACCGTCTTCTCGGCTGCCGGAGACGAGGGCAGCAACGACTGCAACGCGTTCCGGACGACGTTCCCGATCACCCCGGTCCTGTCCGTCGACGACCCGTCGGGCCAGCCGTACGTCGTGGCTGCCGGCGGCACCACGATCGACGACGCCACCCAACCCGCGCTCGAGCACGTCTGGAACGACGGCGCTGCGTTTGGTGCGGCCGGCGGCGGCATCTCCGAGTCGTGGCCGATGCCGAACTGGCAGCTCCACTCGCACGTGCCGGGCGTCATCAACTCGAGTGCCATCTCGCAGGCGGACGCCTTCGAGGCGGCGGACCTGGGCCAGCCCGGGTTTGCGTTCTGCAGGTCCGACAACAGCGTCGGCGGCGTCGAAGCGGCCTGTCGCCAGCTTCCCGACGTCAGCGCCGAAGCCGACGAGTTCACAGGCGCGATCACGATCTACATCGCCGAGTTCGGCGGCTGGCTGACGATCGGCGGAACGTCGTCCGCCGCCCCGATGTGGGCCGGGATGCTGGCCGACGTCAATGCGTCGTCCTTCTGCAAGAACAATCCGACGACGGCGAACGGCGTCGGCTTCGCCAACCCGCTGCTCTACTCGGTGGCGTCGAACCCGACCGCCTACAAGGCGTCGTTCAACGACATCACGCAGGGCAACAACGACCAGTACGGCGTCGGCGATCCGCCGCTCTTCTCGGCCACGACCGGCTACGACATGGCCTCGGGTCTCGGATCGCCGCAGCTGACCCAGCCGAATGGAGGTGCCGGACTGGCGTTCTACCTCTGTAGCCAGGCTCCCGCCTCTTCCCGGCCGACGGTCACGAGCCTTTCGCAGTCATTCGGTCCCACGGACGGAACCGAACCGGCCGTGACGATCACGGGCACCGGCTTCGAGAAGAGCGGGACGCCGGATGTTGCAGGCGTTCAGATCGGGGACGTCGAGGCGCCGGTGGCGGCGTTCACCGTCACGAGCCCGACGACGATCGACGCCATCTTCCCGCCGAGCTCCGACGTGATCCCGCCGAACGACCAGACCGACGGCGCGGGACGCGAGCAGGTCACCGTCACGCTCACCGACGGTCAGACGAGTGCCGTCAACGCGAACAGCTGGTTCACCTACGTCGACGAGAACGGCTCCTCGCAGCCCCTCCCGACGGTGACCGGCGTCCACAGCTTCACCGGCTCCGAGGCCGGCGGCAACACGGTCGACGTCCTCGGTGCGGGCTTCACCGGTGCGACGAGCGTCACGTTCGGAGGCGTGCCCGGGACGATCGTCTCGAACAACGGCACGGATCTGAAGGTCACCGTCCCGGCCTTCCAGAACGGGACCACGGACTGCGCCCAGGACGGCTCGAGCTTCGACCCGAGCGAGAACGCGACGAACGACATCTGCCAGACCTACGTCGTCGTGACCACGCCCAACGGCTCGAGCGCGGACGGCCGGGCGAACATCCAGCCGCTCTACGAGGGAGCGATCTCGTTCGCGGACAACGGCGTGATCGAAACTCCTCCGGGTGAGGAAGCCGCTCCTGCGGCGACCGAGTACGACTACGTCCCGACGCCGGCGATCACGTCGATCTCGACGACCACCGCCGACCCGGGCTCGCTCGCGAGCGAGGAAGGCGGCTCCGTCGTCACGATCACCGGCACGGGCTTCAACCTCGCCGCGCTCCAATGGGTCAACTTCGGAGACCCGACGCAGGCCGCCTCGCAGCAGTTCTTCAACGTCGTCAGCGTGACGGGGACGGAGATCGAGATCCTGGCGCCGGGGCTCGCGTCGAACACGATCCATCCGCTGTCCGTCCCGGTCAGTGTCCAGACCGCGGCGGGCCTGTCGAGCGGGACCCACGCGGCGGTATACGCCGGCGTTCCCGCGGTCTCGAGCGTCGTCGCGACCACGGGCCCGACCGCCGGCACGCCTGCCGCTCCGGACACGGGCGGCACGGGGATCGACATCAAGGGCCAGGGCTTCTTGAATCAGGTCCTCGAGGTGACGTTCAACGACATCGCGACGCCGTTCTCGTTCGGCACGCAGTTCAACTTCCACCCCAACAGCGACACCGATCTCACGACGAAGACGGTCTCGCAGAACCCGGCGGTCGTCGACACCCAGCTGTGCACGGTGACGGACTGCTCGCCGGCGTCGTCTCTGAACCCGAACGACACCGCGGACTTCTTCATCCTCTTTCCGCCGGGCAACCCGAAGATCGACTCGATCACTCCGGCCTCCGGGCCTTCGACCGGCGGCACCGAGGTGACGATCACCGGCGAGAACCTCGGCTGCGTGACCGACATCGCCTTCGGCACCGTCCAGGCGGAGGACTTCTCGAACGACGAGGCGCTGCTCGATTGCGGCTCGACGAACACGGTGACCGTGAAGGCGCCGCCGCACCCGGTCGGGCCGGTGACGGTCTCGCTGAACACCGTCGAGAGCGTCGTCACTCCCGGCGTGCCGGCGGCGACCGGCTCGTTCACCTACACCACGCCGCCCAAGGAGATCCTGACCGTCCACAAGTCGGGCACCGGCAGCGGGAAGGTGACGAGCTCGCCGAAAGGCATCAGCTGTGGATCGACCTGCTCGGTCGGTTTCGCGCAGGGAACCTCGGTCATCCTCAGGGCGAAGGCGGCGAGGGGCTCCACCTTCTCCGGCTGGTCCGGCGCCTGCAAGGGCAAGAGCACCTGCAAGGTCACGGTGAACGCCAAGACGTCGGTCACGGCGAAGTTCAAGGGCAAGCCCTGCGTCGTGCCCAACGTGAAGGGCAAGAAGCTCGCCGCCGCGAAGCGGACGCTCGAGGCGCACTTCTGCTCGGCCGGGAAGATCAGGCACGCCTTCTCGAGCAAGGTGAAGAAGGGACGCGTGATCTCGCAGAAGCCGAAGAAGGGCAAGCACCTCAAGCACAACGGCAAGGTCCGCCTGACCGTCAGCAAGGGGAAGAAGCACCACTAGCCCCAGGCGGCAGCGGTATCCGGACTCGGAGGGCCCGCTCAGGCGGGCCTTCCGTCTCTCTCCGGCCCTACCCTGAAAGCGTGATCGAGGTCTCCTGCGAAGCGTGCGGCTGGGTCGCGATCACGAACCAGCCGGTCAACGACGTCTGGCGGGAGCACGAAGCCGGCTGTCCGGCCGTCGGAGGCGCCGTCCGGCATCTGCCGGATCTGCCGCCCCTCCGGCGTCTGCTCCCCCCGGTGAACACGTGCCGGCATCGTCCCGTGCGTCGGCAGATCGCGGTAACGCCCGCCGGCGTGAGGAAGTACGCGGTGATGTGCGAGCTCTGCGGCCGCTTCGTCGGCTGACGTCGCCCGCGCTGACAAGATCCGGCGATGAATCTCCGCGAGCGGGCACGGCAGGCCCGCGCGAACCTCGGCGTCGGCGTCCTCGGACAGCTCGCGCAGGCGGCGGTCGCCGCCGGCATCTCCTGGGAGCTCGCGCTGCAGCTGCCCGACCACGGCCAGCCGTTCTTCGCCCCGATCGCGGCGGCGATCGCACTCGGCGCCGAGCGCGGCACGCGTGGGCGCCAGGCGATCCGGATGATGACCGGCGTCGCCGTCGGGATCCTCGTCGGCGCAGGCGTCCTCGCGGTCGCGGGTGCGGGCGGGTGGCAGATCGTCGTCGGCACGGCTGCGGCGCTCGTGGTCACCGCCGCCGCCGGCGCGCCGCTGATGGTGCGGAACCAGGCGGCGGCGTCGACGATCCTGATCGTCGCGCTGCACAAGCCGGGTTCGAACCTCGCGGTGCAGCGCCTCGAGGACGCGCTGATCGGCGGCGCGGTCGCGATTCTCATCGCGCGCTTCCTGCTGCCTATCGACCCCATCCCGCTCGTGCGCGACGCGGCGCGGAACCTGCGCGAGCAGCTCGCCGCCGCGCTCGACGACGCGGCGGACGCGCTCGCCGACCACGACCGGAAGCGAGCCGAGGAGGCGGTGGAGCGGATCTGGCGGATCGACGACACTCCGCTCGCCCAGGCGCTCCTCATCGCGCGCGAGGTCACACGCGCCGCGCCGCGGCGGCGTCCGCTCCGGCGCCGCGTCGAGAAGCTCGGCGAGATGTACCGCGAGCTGGAGGCATCCGTCTACGACTCTCACGCCATCGCCACCGGCGTCGTGCGCCTCGCCGATGCCGACCGGCCGCCGCCGAGCCAGGCGGCGAGCACGATCGAGGCCGCTGCCCGCGCAGTCCGGGCGATCGAGCCCGGCGCGGCGCGCGTGGCCGCGGAGGCGACGCGCGCCGCCGCACAGCGGCTCCGCGAAACGGATCCGTCGCTCGGCGCGGCGGTCATGGCCCACGGAGCAGTCGGCGTTGCAGAGCACACGCTGCGTGCGGCGCGGGCGCGTGAGGAGGAGCGGCGGCTCGCCCGGCGGCGCCCGCTCCGCGGGCGCTTCCACCGTTAGACCGAATCCCGATGCGCTTCTCGGCCGTTTACGGCCCAGAAACAACGAAGGAGAGCGCATGTCGAGCACGGCTGAAGTCGAGAACACCGGCCAGGGATTCGTGCGGGAGGCACTCCACAACCGGCGCCTGCTGGGCGTCGCGTTGATCGCCGCGATCGGCGGCTTCCTCTTCGGCTACGACACCGGCGTCATCGGCGGCGCGCTCCTCTTCATGCAGAAGGACCTCGGGCTGCACACGAGCGGCCAGAAGGAGCTGACCGTCGCCATCCTGCTGCTCGGCGCGGTGGCCGGTGCCGCCGTCTCCGGCTGGCTCGCCGACAAGATCAGCCGCCGCAGGACCAAGATCATCTCGGGGACGGTCTACGTGATCGGTGCGTTCGCCTGCGCGTTCTCGCAGAGCTACTGGCAGATCCTCGCCTCGCGGTTCTGGCTCGGCCTCGCCGTCGGCACCGCGTCGTTCGTGGCGCCGATGTACATCGCCGAGCTCGTCCCGGCCCGCATACGGGGTGGCGTTGTCTCCTTCAACCAGCTCATGATCACGAGCGGGATCCTCCTCGCCTATATCGTGGACTGGGGCTTCGCCGGGTTCTCGAACAACTGGCGCTGGATGTTCGGCGTCGCCGCGGTCCCGGGCGCCGCCCTCGCGATCGGGATGTACTTCATGCCGTTCTCGCCGCGCTGGCTCGTCGACCAGGGCCGCGAGGACGACGCACGCGAGGTGCTCCTGCGGTACCGGGACGACGAGCACGACGTCGACGACGAGATCGCCGAGATCAAGGACGTCACCGAGAAGGAGTTCAGCCTGCGCGAGCTGCTCGGGAAGGGCGTGAGGCGGATGCTCATCGTCGGCGTCGCGCTCGCGATCTTCCAGCAGATCGTCGGCATCAACACCGTCATCTACTACGCGCCGACCATCCTCAAGTTCGCCGGCCAGCAGAACACCGGTGCGCTCACGCAGAGCGTCTTCATCGGCTGCACGAACGTCTTCTTCACGATCGTCGCCATCCTGCTGCTCGACCGGCTCGGCCGCCGCTTCTTCCTCATCGCGGGAACCTCGATCCTCACCGTCGCGCTCGTCGGGCTCGGAATCTTCTTCGCGTCGCCCGGCGTGCAGAGCGCCGTGCCGTGGCTCGCGCTCGCCTGCCTGCTCGTCTACATCATGGGCTTCGCGGTCGGCCTCGGCCCGGTGTTCTGGCTCATGATCTCGGAGATCTTCCCGCTCCAGATGCGCGGGCCGGCGATGGCGGTCTGCACGATGTTCAACTGGGGCCTGAACTTCGCGATCTCGTACACGTTCCTCACGCTGATCGGCGCGATCACGAAGCAGGGGACGTTCTGGCTCTACGCGTTCTTCGGCATCTGCGCGGTCGTCTTCTTCGCCACGCTCGTCCCGGAGACGAAGGACCGCTCGCTCGAGCAGATCCAGTCGGACCTCGGGGCGGACGCCGACGAGGCGCTGAACCGCGAGAGGGAGCCTGAGACTGCGCACGCGTAAGGGCTTCGCCCCGATCGGCTCCTACGCCGCGATCGGGGACGGCAGAACGGTCGCCCTCGTCGCGGCGGACGGCTCGGTCGACTTCATGTCGCTGCCGAGCCTCCACGCGCCGACGACGTTCGCCGCGATCCTCGACCCCGAGCGCGGCGGCCGCTTCACGCTGGCGCCGAGCGTGAAGTTCGAGGCCGAGCGCCGCTACCTCGGGCGCACGAACGTCCTCGAGACGACCTACCGCACCGGCGACGGCGCCGTGCGGGTCACCGAGGCGCTGACCCTCCAGGACGGAGGGCTGCTCCCGTGGGTCGAGCTCGCACGGCGGATCGAGGGGATCGAGGGATCGGTGCCGCTCGAGTGGCGGCTCGAGCCGCGCTTCGACTGGGGACGTCAGACGCCGAGCATCGTCCGCCGAGCGGGTCGCCTCGTCGCGGAAGGCGATCGCCTGCAGCTCGCCGTCCATTCCTGGGACGCCGGGGAAGTTGAAGCCGGGGAGGACGCGCTCTCCGGGTCGTTCGAGGTCACGGGCGGCCGGAGCGCGCTGCTCGCGCTCGTCGCCGCGTACGAGCAACCGCTGCACGCCCCGAGCCGAGACCACGTCGAGGCGCGACTCGATGCAACGTCCCGCGTCTGGGAGCGCTGGCTCGGGATGTGGGACTACGACGGGCCGTGGGAGGAGGAGGTCGCGCGGAGCGCGCTCGCGCTCAAGCTCCTCGTCTACGCGCCGAGCGGGAGCATCGCGGCGGCGCCGACCACGTCCCTGCCGGAGGTGGTCGGCGGCGACAAGAACTACGACTACCGCTACGCCTGGGTGCGCGACTCCGCGTTCACGCTCGATGCGTTGATGCGCCTCGGCCTGCCCGAGCAGGTGCAGCAGTCGTTCGCGTGGCTCCTCCGCGCCGTTCGCGAGACGGCGCCCGACCTGCGTCCGTTCTACGACCTCGACGGGGGAGTCCCCTCGCGCCGGGAGACGCTCGACCACCTTCGCGGTTACCGCGACTCGCGGCCCGTCCGGTACGGCAATGCCGCCTCCACGCAGCTCCAGCTCGGCTCGTGGGGCGACCTGCTCGAAACCGCAGCGCTGTACGTCTCGGAGGGCAACGTCCTCGACGAGGACACGGGGGAGATGCTCGCGGACTGCGTCGACCGCGTCGTTGTCCTCTGGCCCGACACCGACTCGGGGATGTGGGAGCTCGACGAGCATCGCCACTACACGAGCTCGAAGATCGCCGTCTGGATGGCGTTCGACCGAGCGCTGCGCCTCGCCGACGAGGGCCAGGTGCCGGACCGGCATGTCGCGCAATGGCGCGAACAGCGCGACCGCCTCCATGCCTGGGTCGAGGAGAACTGCTGGTCGGACGAGCTCGGCTCGTACTGCGGCTGGGCCGGCGAGGAGTCGCTCGACGCGGGCGTGCTCCGGGCCTGCCGGATGGGGTATCCCGAGCCGGAGCGCCTCGGCCGGACGATCGAAACGATCCGGGAGCGGCTCGCGGCAGGGCCCGGCCTGCTCTATCGCACCACCGAGCACGTGGGGGAGGAGGGCGCATTCGTCGCCTGCTCGTTCTGGCTGGTCGAGGCGCTCGCGCGGCTCGGACGCGTCGACGAGGCCTGCGAGACGATGGAGCAGATCCTCCCGTACGCCAACGACCTCGGTCTCTTCTCGGAGCAGATCGACCCGGGAAGCGGCGAGCTCCTCGGCAACTTCCCGCAAGGCCTGAGCCACCTCGCGCTCGTCAACGCCGCCGGCGCGGTCGAGGATGCGCAGGAGCGGGCGGCGGCTAGTGACGGCTCGCGTGCCGGCGGTGCATCGGCGAAGGCAGGTGCGGCGCGAGATTGAACGCGGTGTTCACGAGCGCGAGGTGCGTGAACGCCTGGGGAAAGTTTCCGAGCAGCCGTCCGGCCTTGGGGTCGTACTCCTCCGCGAGCAGGCCGACGTCGTTCGCGAGGTCGGCGAGCCGGCCGAAGAGCTCGTGCGCCTCGTCGTGGCGCCCCAACAACTCGTAGCAGTCGACGAGCCAGAACGAGCACGGCAGGAAGACACCCTCGCCGGGCGGTAATCCGTCCACGGTGGGCGCGCCGTCAGGCGCGCGGTCTCCCGGCCGGGCGCCGCCGGCTTGCCCGGCGGCGCTTCCAGCCACAGCTTCCTGGGTGCGGTAACGGAGCACGAAGCCGTCCTGGACGAGTTCGCGCTCGATCGCCTCGATCGTGCCGCGGATGCGCGGATCCGAGGCAGGGAGGAAGCCGACGAGCGGTAACAGGAGAAGGCTCGCGTCGAGCTCCGGCGAGCCGTACGACTGCGTGAAGGAACCGAGGCCCACGTCGAATCCGCGTGTGCAGACGTCGGCGTGGATCTCGTCGCGCACCGCGCGCCAGCGGTCGACCGGGCCCTCGAAGCCGTAGTCCTCGACGCTCCGCACGGCGCGGTCGAACGCGACCCAGGCCATCGCCTTCGAATGGACGAAATGGCGGCGCCCGCCGCGGATCTCCCAGATGCCGTCGTCGGGCTCCCGCCACGCCTCCTCGAGGTGGTCGAGCAGGCCGAGTTGGATGCGCCAGCCTTGCGGATCTACGGGGAGGCCGTGCACGCGCGCCTGGTAGAAGCAGTCGAGGACCTCACCGTAGACGTCGAGCTGGAGCTGTCCGCTCGCGGCGTTGCCCACGCGCACCGGCTGCGACCCCTCGTAGCCCTCGAGCCAAGGAAGCTCGAACTCGCTCAGACGCCGCTCGCCGGCGACGCCGTACATGATCTGCACGTCCGCCGCGTCTCCCGCGATCGCGCGGATGAGCCAGCGCCGCCACGCAGCCGCCTCGGCGCCGTGGCCGCAATGGAGGAGGGCGAGCAGCGTCAGCGTCGCGTCCCGGAGCCAGCAGAAGCGGTAGTCCCAGTTGCGGACGGAGCCGATCCATTCCGGGAGCGACGTCGTCGGTGCCGCGACGATCCCTCCGGTCGGCCCGTACGTGAGCGCCTTGAGCACGATCAGCGACCGGCGGACGAGCGCCATCCAGTCGGCCGGCAGCTCGAGCGGACACGCCTCGCTCCACCAGCGCCAGTAGCTCTCGGTGTCGGCGAGCGCCTGCTCGGGGTCGATCGCTTCCGGGACCTCCTCGTGCGACCGGAACCACGTGAGGACGAAGGGAACCCGCTGCCCCTCGTCGACCGAGAACTCCGAGACCGTGTGCAGATCCTCACCGCGCGTGTGCACCGGGGTACGGAAGCAGAGCGCGTCCGGGCCGGCGATGGCGACGCGCGTGTCCTCCTCGTGCGTCCGCTTGCGCACCCAGGGGACGATGCGGCCGTAGTCGAAACGGATCGTCAGCTCGGAGCGGAACTCGACGCGGCCCTTGACCCCTTCCACGATGCGCACGATGTCCGGCGCGTTGCCGCGCGGGGGCATGAAGTCGAGGACCCGCGCCACCGATCCGTCCTCGGACTCCCAGGTCGTCTCGAGGACGAGCGTGTCGTGGAGGTAGCGGCGCGTGCTCGTCGCCGGATCGGCCGGCGCGAGCAGCCAGCGGCCGTTGTCGGGTTCGCCGAGGAGGGCGGCGAAGCAGGCGCCGGAGTCGAAGCGGGGAAAGCAGAGCCAGTCGATCGAGCCGCCGCGGTCGACGAGCGCCGCCGTCTGCAGGTCGCCCAGGAGCGCGTAGTCCTCGATGCGCGGCATCAGCGGTCCTCGATCTCCAGCCCGAGCTCGGGCCAGCGCTTGCGGACGGTGCGGTTGAACGACTCCTCGTACATGTCGGCAGCATCCTCGTCGAGCGTGCGGCCGAACCGATCGCGCATGTCGGCCAGCGCCTCCGTTGCGCTCTCGACCGCGTCGACGAAGTCGCCGTACGCCTCCTCCGCGTCCTCGCGCGGCGCGCTCTCGTAGGAGCGGAACTTGTCCCGGCAGTCCTCGAGGAGATCCGCCTCGTCCTCGAGGAACAGATCGAGCTGGCGCGCGATCACGTCGCGGAACCGGTCGCGGCGGAGCCTCATGCTCGCTCCAGGGCGAGGAGGACATGTGGGCGGCCGTCGATCGCGATGGTCTCGACGGGGCGCATCTCCAGTCGTTCCGCGAGCCGAAGCGAGCGGTCGTTCCCGGACTCGACCCTGGCCACGAGCCGGCGCTGCGGAAGACTTGCGAACGCGGCCTCGACACATGCACGCGCGGCCTCGAGCGCGTATCCGCGCCCCCAGAAGCCGGCGGCCAGCGTGTAGCCGAGCTCCGGCTCCCCGGTCGGCGCATAGACACCGCAGCCGATGTCGCCGACGACGGCTCCCGCCCTCATCACCCCGGGATCGCCGTAGACCTCCGCCATCGCGTCGACGTCGCCGGCCTCGAACGGCCGGATCAGCAGGCGTTCGGTCTCGATCGGCAGCGGGATCGTCACGTGATCTCCCGGTAGAGCGCGAGATGGGCGGCGGCGGCCGCGTCCCAGGTGAGCTCCTCGCGCGCGCGCCGCGCGCCCTCGCGCGCCTGCTCGAGCGCCTCAGTGCTGGAGAGGAGCTCGTGGACCGCTGCGGCGAGGCCGTCGACGTCGCCCGCCGGCACCACGCGTCCCGCGGCGAAGCGCGACACCGGCTCCGCGATGCCGCCGACGTCGTACGCGACGGCCGGCACACCGGCTCCGAGCGCCCGCAGCAGCGCGCCGCTCTGGTCGAGCTCGGGCCGGTACGGGAAGACAGCGACGGTCGCGTCGCCGAAGGCGCGGTCGATCTCCGGCTGCGCGAGGTAGCCGAGCCGCCACTCCACCTCGAGTCCGTTCGCGGCCGTGCGGTACGGGTCGACGGGCTCGAGCGGGTCCCCTGCGACCAGCAGCCGGGCGTCGCCTGCGAGACGCACGGCCTCGATCGCGTCGCCGAGCCCCTTGTAAGGACGGATCATCCCGAAGGCGAGCACGGTGCGACCGTCGTCGCGACGCTCGGGCTCGCTCGGGAACACCGGGTGCGGGATGACGCGGAGCCGTTCCGGGTCCACACCAAGCTCCGCGAGCGTCTCCCGGCCGTTGTCGCTGTGCACGACGATCCGGTCGAAGCGCGCGAAGAGCCGGCGCCACAGCTCGGTGCGGTGCGCGGTGCGGCGGGGGAGAAGGTCGTGCGCGGTGAAGACGGACGGCAGGTGCGGGCGGAACAGGAGCGCGTCGAGCTCCGGCGCGGGAAGCCACTGGACGTGGAGGACGTCCGCTCGAAGGCGGCGGAGAGAGGCGAGCCCGAGCGGATGCTCCGCGACCTTGAGCGGCAGTCGCAACGGAGACCTCCCGAAGACTCGGGACGAGACCGGATAGAAGAGCTCGCGGCGCCGGTAGCCGTCCGGATCCGGTGCGGCGCCGAAGCGGAAGCGAGACGTGACGAGCTCGACGTCCGCGCCCGCCCGCGCGAGCGCCGCGGCGAGCTCGTGGTCGTACGGCGGCGTGAAGGCCGGTGGATCGGCGAGCAGGACACGCACGGCTTCGTACGCTACGCCGTGGCCATGCTCGTTCGGACCTGGAACCTCTTCCACGGCAGGACGTCTCCGCCGGGGCGCCGGGCGTTCCTCCGGCAGACGATCGAGCTCGTGACCGGCGACGGTCCCGACGTCGTCTGCCTGCAGGAGCTGCCGGTCTGGGCGCTACGGCACCTGGAGTGCTGGAGCGGGATGCACGCGACCGGAGCCGTCGCGCGGCGGCCCCGCCTCCCGTTCGCCGCGCGGCCGGTCACGGCGCTGCACCACGGCCGGATTCGTGCCGCGCTCACCGGCGAGGCCGACGCGATCCTCACCCGCGCTCCGGCTCGCGACCTGGGAGTGCACGTCGTGGGGCAGTCGGGGCTGCGCCGCATCGCCCATGCAGTCGACGTCGAGGGTGTGACGGTCGTGAACTTCCACATCGACGGCGATCGTGCGCAGTTCGACCGCGTCGTCGCGCTCGCCCGCGAGCGCTCGATCGTGGCCGGCGACGCGAACCTCCTCGCGCCTGCCGCCGACGGATTCTCGCCGCCGCTGGCCGGGAGCATCGACCAGATCCTCGTGCGTGGGCTGACGCTGCGCGACGGCCCCACCGCGTGGCCGCTGGAGCGGCGCATCGTGGGAGGTCGTGTGCTGTCGGATCACGCGCCGGTCGAGGCGGTGGTCGAGTGACGTTCGACGAAGCGCGCGCGCAGTTCCCCGTCCTCGATCGCTTCGCGTACCTCAACGCCGGCTCGGCCGGCCCGCTGCCGAGGGCGGCCGTCGAGGCGGCGCAGGCGCGGCTCGAGCGCGACCTCGCGGAGGGGAGAAGCGGCTCGGCGTACATCGAGGAGCTGTTCGAGCAGCGGGAGCGCATCCGCGGCGGGATCGCCGCCGTCCTCGGCACGACTCCGGAGCAGGTCGCGCTCACCGACTCCACCACGCGCGGCTGCCAGATCGTCGTCGGCGGCCTCGATCTGGGCCCCGACGATGAGGTCGTCACGAGCGAGGAGGAGCACTTCGGCCTGGCCGGACCGCTCCACGCGAGCGGTGCCCGCGTCGTCATGGTGGAAGCGGACGAGGACGCGCTCCTCTCGGCCGTGACCGCCCGGACGCGGCTCATCGCCGTCTCGCACGTCCTCTGGACGACGGGCCGCAGGCTCGATCTCGCGCGGCTCCGCCGCGGAGACGGGCCGCCGCTCCTCGTCGACGGCGCCCAGTCCGCCGGCGCGATCCCCGTCGATCTCGCGGGCGCCGACTTCTACACCGTCTCGGCGCAGAAATGGTTGTGCGCGCCGGCGCCGACCGGTGCGCTCTTCGTCCGCGACCCCGAGCAGCTGCGCGTGACGCTGCCGAGCATGTTCTCGCCGCAGACGTACGCGACCGACGGCTCGTTCGTACCCAAGAACGGAGCCCGGCGGTACGACTCGGGCTGGATCGCGGCGCCGACGCTTGCGGGCCTGGAAGCCGCGCTGGGCGTGCACCCCGAGTGGCGGTACGAGACCGCAGCGGAGACGGCCGCCCGGTGCCGCGAGCTGCTCGCTCCTCTCGTCGAGATGGTGTCGCCCGCCGGCCACTCCACCCTCGTCTCGTTCCGTCCTCCCGGCGATCCGACGGAGCTCGTGGCCACCCTCCACGAGCAGGGCGTGATCGTGCGCGAGCTGCCGGGCCGGAACCTCGTCCGCGCCTCGTGCGGCTGGTGGACGAGCGAGGAAGACCTACGCCGCCTCGCTGACGGCGTCGCCGCCGCTGCCTAGGACGGAAGCCCGAGCTCGCCGGCAATCGGCTGCAGCGCCGCCACGACGGTGCGGATGTGGTCGTCGAGGTCGACGCCGAGCTCCTCGGCGCCCTTGTAGACGTCCTCGCGGTGCACGCCCGACGCGAACGACGGCTGCTTGAGCTTCTTCTTGACCGACTTCGGCTCGAGCCCCTCGAGCCCGGTCGGGCGCACGAGCGCGCACGCGTGCACGAAGCCGCTGAGCTCGTCGCAGGCGAACAGCGCCTTCTTGAGCGGCGTGTCGCGCGGCAGTCCCAGGTGCTCCGCGTGGGAGAGGACCGTCTCGACGACCTCCTCGGGATAGCCCGCCTCGCGGAGGATCGGCGCGCCGTCCTGCGGGTGCTTGTCGAGAGTCGGATGCATCTCGTAGTCGAAGTCGTGGAGGAGCGCCGCGACGCGCCAGAGCTCCTCGTCCCCGTCGAACTTGTCCGCATAGGCGGCCGTCGAGGCCTCGACGGCGAGCGCGTGCCGCAGGAGCGACTCGCTCTTCGTGTAGCGCGTGAGGGTCTCCCAGGCCTGTGCGCGAGTCGGCTCCAAGGCCCGGCTATCCTAGCCCGGCATGTCCGTCACGACGGCGCCGCAGACCCTCGTCATCGAGGGCGGAAACCCGCTCCACGGCCGCATCCGAGCCTCGGGGAACAAGAACGGGGCGCTGCCGATCCTCGCTGCGTGCCTGCTGGCGGACGAGCCGGTGACGCTCTCGAACGTCCCGCGAATCCGAGACGTCGAGACGATGCTCGAGCTCGTCTCCGGCACGGGCGCGAGCGCCGAGTGGACGGGCCCGAACGAGGTCCGCGTCGAGCCGCAAGGGCTCTCGTCGTACGAGGTCGACGCGGTTCTCGCCGAACGGATCCGGGCGTCGTTCCTCCTCGCGGGCCCGCTGCTCGCGCGCCTCGGCCGGGCGAGCGTGCCGCCGCCGGGAGGAGACGTGATCGGCCGGCGCAGGCTCGATCCGCACATCCACGCGCTGGAGCGGCTCGGCACGCGG